>JAJRXH010000486.1 GCA_024276395.1 archaeon | reverse complement strand
TTCTTTTTCCAAAAGCATTTCACGCGCTTGAGTCACCAATAACTCCAACGTAGAACGTGGAAAGCTGATCTCTGAAGTGAAATCACGAAAAACTGGAGGAATGGAAAGATTTGGAGAGTTATTCAGAAATCCCTCGTGCACGATGAGGTCTGCGTTCGCCAAGGGTGACTAATAAAAAGAGGGGGCATTTCCACGAGATGATGCGGTTTCAGCGATGAAAAACACCACAATTTCCATTGACCTCACGGAAATGCCTCGATTAAAGAAGATGTTCCCCAAGCTTTCAAGGGTTGCAATCGAATTCCGCATTTCGTGCCCTAACACGGCAATTTTTCATTTCGTGCTGAGAACGGTCGGAGAGGAGAGCTGCGGAAGGGTTAATTCGAGGCAATGTAACCAAAAAGGATCACCATAAAGGAGTCATCGGCGAAGACAAGACGGTCGAGGCGTTCACGTGGCAATTACGCGATGAGGAGACGCTTCAGGTGTGGTCGTCTCCACTTGACTGCCCATCTCAAGAAGGCACGGCTACGATGGTAGGTTCTGTCCATGGTGGGACGTCTTCGTCGAGGAAGACGGTGTTTCATCTGGTAACACAAGGAGAGTTGATCAAAAAAGAAGTAAGAGAAGAAAGAGGGTTTCCCAAGAACCAGCTGAAAAAAGAATGAATGATGATCCACCATCCCTTGGAAAGGAGTTTCATAACTTGCTTAGCGTCTCTTCAAGCGCCTTGATGGCATCCTCAGCAGCCTCAAGTCCAACGGAATACCGAATGAGATTTTCGTCGATACCTGCTCGTTTTTTCATTTCTGGAGACATCTGGCCGTGAGTTGTCGTATAAGGATGAATCCATGTCGTGTAATCTCTACCTAAATCAGTGACTTGAACACCAAAGTTAAAACTTTGTGTAAACTTGATGGTTTTCTCTAATCCACCCTTGATCTTGAACGACATCAAGTATCCATAACCATTCGTTCTATCCTCAAATTTCATCAATTTCTTGGCAATTTCGTGCTGCGGATGAGATTTCAGGCCAGGATAATTCACGGATTCTATCTTTTCATGTCCTTCGAGAAACTCAGCTATCTGTTGTGCACGTTCACAATGAGCGCGTACTCGAACGGGAAGTGAATTCAAGTTATCCCAAATAGCTGCAGCTGATGGTGGATGCAAGCAAGGACCAAGGTTCCGAAAATGACCTCCCTTAACCTTCGTCACGAAATTCTCAGCCAACACATCAACATTTGTAACTATTCTTTCTTTAGCCACGATAACCCCCGCAATGGCTCTTCCACTACTTCCCATGATCTTACTCACGGAATGAACCACGATATCTGCCCCATGTTCCAAGGGACGCATCAAAACTGGCGATGCCAGTGTCGAATCAACGATCAAGGGAATGCCATGGTCATGCGCTAATTTAGCTAACTCTGGAATGTCTGCCACGAAAAGCAAGGGATTAGAGGGGCTTTCCACGAAGAGAAACTTGGTTTCACGGGTGATTTTTTCTTGCCATTCATCAATTGACCAGGGCGCATCAACCCAATCCACGTACCATCCCATCTTCTTATATGTCACGTTAAATAACTGCTCAGTTCCACCATAAACACGATTAGAGGATACAAAATGATCACCAACTTCCAAAAAGGGCATTGTTGCCATGAAGGTAGCTGCCATTCCAGAAGCAACCATCAGACCTTCCGTCAGTTCGGGAATGTTCTTACCCTCCAATGCAGCAATTTTCATTGCCAAGTGATCGATGGTAGTATTATCAATTCGTGAATAAATTTTATTTGGATCATTAATGATTTGATAACTGAGCATCATAGCAGCTTCAGTCATCGTGTCATGAGGAGCACCAGTAGATGTTGAAAATACCGGCAAAATCATGGACTTGAACTGCTTCATATCTTCGTGACCATACAATCCCCAAAGACTAATGGTATCAAGCTTTCTTTTCTTCATTTCAAGCATTTGACGTCGACGCATGGCTATTCGTTCTTCACTACGCACTTTGAAATATTCTTCGTCTGATGTCAACTCTTTCAATCGTGTTAACTCATCCTCGAGTTCTGCTATTTTTTTTCTAATGTATTCCGCGTCAGACATGGTCATTCCATCCCATCGACATTCAATCATATTTTATGCCTATTCGACAAAAGCTGTTATATAATTTTCGATGAAACATGGTTCACGTGATACACTGTCCAGCGAACCCATTAAAAGCTTATCGGCAACGTTAAAAACGAACGAAAAAATCAAAATCAGGTGAAAAAAGAGTCCAGTTCAAGATTGATCACGAAATTAAAAGAAGATGTGGATCAACCATGGAAGTTCTTGAGCCAGAATGTACGCAAAATGAACATTTATAGTGGCTTCTTCAAGAAAAGTGATGATGACTTCAAGTTGACCTCCTCCATCAAGAGTGGATACTTGTAATCGCACAGGTGCAATGAATTCATTCATTATTTCTCCAATCACAGGATCTTGCAAGATCTTCCGTGCAAGTCCTTGAGGGTCATCGACATCTATGTTCCACTGAGTTCGAGAATCTTGCTTTCTTAATATTACTTGAATGGATTGGGAAAAAACAAAATCTGTCTCAGAGGCAATCAGTTCGAGAACTTCAGCATTCCACTCAGCATCCACTTTTACCTCCCATTGAAATCTTCTCAAGCCACCCAAATCCTGATGAAACACGATTTTAGTTCCGCTAAGAAGTTGAAATGAACTCGCACGTGCCAGTAATTTCTCTAATTCACCTAACACATCTAAAGAATATCTACCAAGTTGATCCCTTCTTCCGCGAAATAACTCTTTCAAGGAAATCATTTTTCCTTTTTCCCGATTAGAAAGTTGATTCATTGGATCATTAGAAGATCTCAATACCTTAGGAGAAACGGAGCTATTCTTAGAATTAATGGTAACATCACTAACATCACTAACATCACGATGGGTAGTCTTACTAGTTAAAGACGAATCTGTAGAAGATGTACGAGAAGGAAGACGAGTAATTATGGAGGATTTTCTAAAAGTTCTTGACGGAGGAAAAGAAAAAGTTTCATCCAATGAACTCGAAGGAGAAATAATTGTGGGTTCATGCTCCTCGATGAACATCATCACTAATACTTGCAGAACTTGAAGTTGCTGCCGGGATGCATCGCGATTAATTCCTTCGTGATGAAGATGAATTTTATAAATAGCAAAACCGCCCCGATCTATCTGGTCAATGCTCAAGTACTGGAATGACTTTCTTCTCAAAAAAGATTCAAAAGATTCTCTCCGATTCTTCAAGTAATGAAGTAATTGCTCGTAAGCATCCAAATCGTTAGTTCTAAGCATTGCAGCCGCTTTCCTAAGCCCTTCCTCGTCTTCATCCCCTTCATCAACGGCAAGTAAATCCCGATGTTCTACTGATATCCATTCCTTACCCCCAGAAGATGCCGTGTCACCCGAGCGACACTGCTCCGATTGACTCACGTCACTCGATTTAATGATCTCTAAATGAAAATCAGTAAATTTCGTGTTATAAGGTAACTGCAAGTGAACCGTCATGCTCAAAAACCGTCCTTTTATACCTTGGATGACAACGTTCTTGAGGGACTTGGAAGAATTCCTTGCAAAAATGACTGGTTGACGAGAACTAATCAAAACAGGTTCTAAAGATAATTCAGATTGTTGAATTTCTTTCAAGATAGAACGAACACGATGTTCACGAGATAACCACGATAACATATAATGAATGAATCCAGCTACCAAAACCACGTAGCTAAAAAGAAGTAACAACTCCATCACGTTGAAAGAACGAGTTTTTTCTTCACGTGATGCTAATAACAAGATCAACCCACAGATTCGGTCAAGCATTAGACTAAAAATAAGAATCGTGAAACTAATTCCCAACATAAGAAGCACTGATGTCTTGATGTGACTAGAAATGACTCTATACTCACCATCACGTGCATTCAAATCATCATGCAAGGTAGATATCAATCGAGTCGGCCATTCCATTGCCTCTAAATCGTCAAGCAGCACTGACATGGCACTCCCTTTCGTTTCAAATGTATCATCATCCACCTCCTATTAAAAGGTTTAGTCCTCAACACCGACACGCGAGGATTATTTTCGGATCGTGTCAATGATGAATGTTTGACACCACTCCGGTAAATTGATGAGGACATTTTACCGGTCATTACGTGATGATCTCCTTAGAAAGTCTTTTATACGCGATTTTACACACATGACTTAGAGCTCGTGATGTCTTCCAACAACTTGAAATGAGGTTCACGTGAATGATAATTGAACATGATCCATCTCCTTACATTTACCGGCAAAAAAAATATCCTAATCTTCCAGAGTACGTCCTCTTCGGTGGATTTAAAGTAAAAACTCGTGACTTTCCCCTTGCCGAGGAAATTTCCGAAAAATTGCGTGATCTTCTGAAAGAAATATTGGATTCTATTGAGCAAGCCTACCCTCAAATCGCCGTAAGATGGATCCAGCGACACCCAGAAGAATTTAGCATCATCATTTCTAGATTATTATCTAAAGCTGTCGCTGAAGCCGAAGATTATCCCCTATGGTGGGAAGATCGCACGCTAGCTCAACGTAAAATCCTTCTCAAGCAGCTCCTTGCCAATAATACTTATGATAACTTCATCACCGTTTCTAGCTCCAAGCAAAATCATAAATTCTATTATGCGTTCCTTCTCGAAAAGCATTTCAATGCACTCCGAACCACGCGTTTCATCATCTCCATCGAAGAAGCACTCTTACAGAATTTTCCGGTAAAAACAAGAACGGACACGGTTATCTGGCCCAATTCCGTAGAGACAAAAATAGCACTCAAGGATATCATCATCACGTCTTATTTTTCCTGAAAAAGAAAAAAAAGACCCATGGTCAACCGAAAACACGTGAACCACGAAGACCTTAGTCTTACAAGAAATCGACACGCAACACCACTCTCCAGAACGACAAAAAAGATGGCTAGCAAAATGACCCAGATCTTCTCTTTTTTATCATTTTGGATGAGCTGAACATGCTATCACATCTTAAGCCACTGTTTTTCTTAACATCGAACAGCTTGTAACCCAAAAACGAGGCTTAAGTTAACATTTAAAGAATTCACATCCGTTACCAAAAAAAGTAAAAAACGAAAGATTTGGAAAACATTTTACCATCTCTCACCAAGGAGCCCGCATGATCTTCATCAACTGACGTGGAACTTCAAAGTAGGACTGCACCGAGACGTACCGACCTCCACCAAGACGAGCAAGATCCATGCATACTCGTCGTCCCCATTTCTTTCCGGGAAGGTTCACCACGTGCAGCTTCTTGAAATCTCTAGCTAGGGGTCTTGGATCTCCACCTTGATTATAGGCACCGTCGGTAATGATGACAGCCCAAGGCAAACGTGATCGGAGTGTTTGCATGAGTTCACGTCCTTTTCGCAAGGCTGCCTCGATGTTAGTGTATCCAATTGCCTCTAACTCGAGAATGCGATCAACTATTTTTTGCACGGCAACTTTCTCATTTACATCCTTGATCACGATGGGTCGATTATTAAAGGCAATCACTCCGAACTGGTCGTGGCGCATTGAATAAGCCATAACTGCGGCAGCTATTGCGGCATTAATGTTTTTATCACCCATCATCGACCCTGATGCATCAATGATCAAGATGCCACTTTTCTTTCGTTGCCGTTTCTCAATGGCCACGATATCAGATGTTCGAATGTCATCCGATAACCGTATCATCGGAACTGATTCTGATAATCGTTCCATCACGCGTTCAATGGTCTCTTCCAAGTCAAATTCATAACCAGGTTGGTATTCACTTCGGACTGGCACATCACCCCGTAATCCCTCGCCGGCCATTCGTAGTGATATGCGGAGCAATGAATCCCTAGCAAACCGACGGAAAATTTTCCGTCGTTCTTCATCTAATTGTCCTTTTAGAGCAAAGTACAATTGCGGAGTGGCTATTCCTCCACGACCAGCTATCCGACCCAAGCTTACCAAGTTATCCATATTAAGGACACTAGATACTGCAAAGCGGTTGCTTTTGGCAAGACTCACGAGTGCGGGTAAATTTTCGTATTCTAATGCCATCTCAGCCAATCTCTTGATGTCCGTGAAATCTCTCTTGGATATCCTAGGAATTGCCTTTCCAGCTTTAATGGCAGCCTCAATGAGTTTATCGTCGTCCATTCTACCAAATAATCGCACGGCCTCACCCGATGGCTGGGTGGCCGTGCGGTCTCTCATAAAAAATCGAAGTCATCCTCAGAAAGAACCTTATCAATGACCTCAGCTACTACATCTTCGGTATCCCTTTCTACACCATCCTCGAGCTCAATTTTCGGTACTAGGGCCATGATGCCTACTTCGATGATGCTATCACGCTTCAATTCGTTCAAGAGCGACATAATCTTAGCAAAGTCGATAGCACCACGGATGGAAGCGCCACGACGTATTTGTGGATGTCTTCTTGTCGCTCTTGCGATTTTCGTTGCCAATGATGCTATTCGTTCGGCTTTTTTCTTGTCCTTAACATTATCTAGCTTGTGCAATACTATCTCATATTCTGCCTCATAATCTTGATGGCCCAGTTTTACCCACACAAAGCGATCTTTTAATGCTTCACTTAATACCGTCGTACCTATGTATGATTCTGGATTTTGCGTGGCTACTACAAAGAAGCCTTCTTTAGCTTTGATGGGGCCTAACTTGGGTATGACTAAAATACCTTCATCCAGTGCTGGAAGAAGCACGTTCTGAGTGGCTTCTATCAAACGATTCGCCTCATTAATGAACAACACGGAACCATTTCTCATTGCCAAAGTCAGTGGACCAGGAACAAAAGCATCCCAGGTCCAACCTTTTTGCACGACCAATGGTGGTTCAAAGTGACCTACCAACTTGGCCTCGGTATATCGTTCATCACCATCTATTCTAATGAAGCCTTGATCAAAATAGGCAGCAATCGCGTGTGCCAACGTGGTCTTACCTACACCTACGGGCCCTTCAATGATGGCATGTCGTCCAGCTATTCTTGCCATGATTAAACGACGAAGCTCGTTTTCTCGCCCAACAATTCCAAATTTCTCTTGTATTTCCTGGACAGCTTGATCTATATCTATATTTTCCAAACTTTTTGTTGACGACATCATACATGCACCCATTATTTTTAATACTTGGTTCCCATTCATCATTAATTACATTCTAATCTTCCGAGTGACGCGATCATCTGATTTATTACCACAAAGGTTTCCAGAAATGGAATGCTACCTCATCGTGATTGTCATTCCAGAAGTACTTTCTTTAACGGCGGTTCCAGCTTCCATTCAATTCATATCTATTAGAAAGTATTATTTTTTCACCCTCTAAAAGCCTTACTTGATAGAGGAAAGTAGAAAGACTAGCTGGTGATCCATTAGATGTTATGGTTCACCATTGTTTAAAACATTTACCGTAGAAAGCTACACGAATTGTTTCGACGTTACTGACTATATTACGTCTGGTGAGGTGATTTAAAAATTTATTCTTATTATCAATCTTGAAACCAAAAACAACTTTTTGTCGGGAGAACGATAAGAAATCAACATGGATCGTGAAATTAACGAGAGACTTGGTAAGATCGTGATCCCTAGACCCCCTCTTTGCTGCTGGAAATTTTTGTTAATCATTTTTCTTGAATGAAAATCCTCATTCATACTTGGTAAGACATTATAAACTTAATTAAATAGAAAATATTACACTCGAAACAAGGGGGTCAGAGGGTGCATCATCTTACCAAGTATTTGAGATTTTTTTACCCCTGTTTAACATCGATGTCATCTTGCCGGTAAATTCTTTTTCTCCGAAATGAATGATCATTGTTGTTATTTTTACTCAGCAAGATTCATTATTGGCGTGTTGTTATTTCCAACATTTATGGTGAGCTGAGAACATTAGTCACTAATGATGATGAAACCTCCAGCGGCTAACTTGCAGTTCTTTCATGTTACTAGGATTTTCTCGGCAAATGAAAATCATATTTTTGCCATGAGAGAATTGACTAGGATAAAAGCATATAAATAACTCGCATTGAGATGAAAAACCGATAAAAAAATTATAAGAAAAACTTCGATGATGCTTGCAATGTAGAGAAAAGTTTCATCGTTCTGTTTTACTTGAATGATTCGTGTTGTTAGTTGTTGTGGTTGATACGCTTCGTGTTGTGGCATTTTCCACGTTAGTTGTAATAGCAGCTCTTGGTCGTGGTAGTTCTAATTCAGGTATTTGGTCGTACCATAAAGGGTTTAACCGGTATTCTAGGCTCGTTTTTGAGCCACGTTTCTCTATAATGCCTTCTTCAGATAGTCGCTTGAGATATGTTGAAATGGTTGATAGACTTACCGTTGCTTGAAAGTGATATTCGTATAATTCCTTGATTTCACGTGAATTGGCCCAACCCATCTTGAGAGTAGCTCTAATTAGATGCTTGAGCCGATCAATGATTGTCATGTTTTCAAAGACGCTCGAAATGCCTGAAGATACATCTTTTGAGTTAGTCTCATTGCTACTTTTCTGGGTGGTTTGAATTGTTTTGTTCGTTTTTGTGTCATGAGTATCGTCATTGAGAAATTGTTCTAGTATTTGAGCTATTGATAAGAAATGCTTGACAATGGGTCCTTCTAACGTGATCTTGATCTTTCCTTGTGGTCCTTGCATTTCTAGTGTGCGAATGGATTTAGTCATACTTACTGAACCTCGATATCTGTCGCACGTTCACACTTCTTCCCTCGTTCCTATAAACCTTGTTATTCCGAAGAATGTCATCACGAACAATCTTTCTAGTTTTGAAAGCAATCTTGCTTGTTTCATTGATGAATTGAATCTTGTTGTCTGGGTTGTGGTCCATTTTTCAGAAAATCACAGTTTCACCATTCATCTTCATTGAAGAGATTAATCGTAAGTAATCTAAACGATTGACAAGTGAAGGTGTGAATACCCAATTAAAAAAGACTTTCCACTCGCAACAAAGGGGTTCGCTATAATGAAATCCTTAATGATATCCATTCTTTCGAATAAAACTGATGAATCGGGTATTTTTTCCATTTGATCTTCCACAAATCAATTTTTTTCTTGTGAAACTCTTGAATCCTATTTCTCTAAAAGGTCACGTGATTTTCCATTCGCAACAAAGGGGTGCCATTTTTATCCAATGAACTTGTTTTTTTAATGGTCATCTGGTGATAATCAAAAAGCATCGAGATTTCAATTTTCACTCGTTCACAATCATCCCATCAAAAAAATGAAGATATTAAGATGGGGTATGGTGAACTCGTGAAATCGTTCACAATCTCGTTCACGTGGGGAAATGCACGCCTGATTCACGTCGATTTAAGCGTGGTGTTTGACTTGAGATTAAAATGTTAGATTGGCCTTAGATTGCCGAAGTGACCGAACGGGAGGGTTTCGTCATCCATTCGATCTTCGCGTCCGTTTCACGATCATTCGAGAAGGATGTGCGTCTTGGATCCTGGTGACGGCAACCTTTATATTTAACTCGGGAAACAGATTACATGTATTTTTTCAAGAGTGTTTTCATTTCTTGCACGAGATTTACAGATCATTGATAGGAGCATCCTTGGTCTGAATTTGGAGGTTAAAGCGTGTTTAATTTTGATCTGAGGACGATAGTCATTCTGTTGTTTTGGTTTACAATGTTGCTTACCGTGCTATTGATGACGAGGGATACCGTAAAGAAGAAACGGGCATATCATTTTATCTTGCTCAGCTTTGTATCCTTTTTTTTGGTAGCAAGTTCCTTGTTATATCGGATTTTTTTTCTTTCAGAACGAATGATTTCATTGATTTTTTATTCTCTTGGTCTTAGCTTGTTGTGGTCTCATTTTGAGCTCATGAGATCACGTCAGGTTGATCCTTGGAAGATAATGTTGATGGTTTTTCTGACCACGGTGTCCATTACATCTTTCGTGTTATTGTCCTTTGATGCCATTGTTCCTCTTGCTTTGAACATTTCCGTCTTATCAGTTGCCTTGCTAAGCATTCCTTCGATGTTATATCCAGCATACATGTCCGTCAAGGAATATTGGACATATCACTTTCCCCAGCAGCTAATTGAGATTACAGGTTTCTTGCTTCTCATGTTATCATTTCAATATTTCTTTCTCTTTGAACAGTTAGTTCATCCGCTTTCAACTCAAATGGATATGGCTACCATTATCATGGCCTTTGTTGGTTCATCGTTACTCATAATTGCCTACA
>JAJRXH010000485.1 GCA_024276395.1 archaeon | reverse complement strand
AAGATACAGCCCTCACTCTATTGCAGCATGATGATGAAATCATTCGTGCTAATGCCATTCGCCTTCTGCCAACGCTATCCTCCAATGGCTATTTCGTAGATAAGTTCCTTGATGATTTCCTCAAGGATAATTCACCTCACGTCCGTTCACAACTGGCATGGATCTTACCCGAACTCTCCGACTCAAAAGTCAAAGCGAATATCATCAAGTTAATCATCGAAAAACTAGCTCAGGATAAAGAACCAGAAGTCTGCGTTGAACTCATTTATAGACTTCCAGACATGAAAGAACGTGACTTTGACATTACCAAAGCATTGAACCATCTCACGAAAAGAAAGGAACTGGAGATCCGCATTGCCATTAGTTCCCAATTAGCTCGACTAAGCTATACTGGTATGAACATATCCCATTTATTTAGACAATATCTTCAAGATCCCAATGAAAAAGTAAGGAAAGTCCTAGCAAAAATATTTCCACGGATTGGAGGAAAGCAGAATCAACTTGTTTTTCATCATTTCAATCAGATTGCCAATGATACTTCTAAAGAAGTAAAGAATGAACTCATCAATCAGTTAGACCGAGTAATAACGAAATGCATTGATGCAGGAGTGTCCATTGATGAAATTTACCAAGGTTTATTAGCGTTAACTGAAGAAACAACCCCTCATCAACGAGAGATTCTCAGCCAAATTGCTCGAAAACTTTTTAATTCACGACAGCTCGATAAATCACGAGCGACCCTATTATTACTTACTACTGAAGGCTTCATCTAAAATGTTAAGTGAAAAGATTAGAAGTAGCCAAAAATTCCAGTCAAGATGTTTTTCCGGATCATTCATCTTTATCATCCAATCTTTCAAACCAAAAACTTGATGGTAAGTTGAATGATGATACTATATCCTCCTTCTCAAAATTCTCAACATATTCAGACGATAGGGCAGGAAATATTTCTTCAAGCATTGATTCTAGCGCCATCAGTCTTCCTTGGATGATGCTTTCTAGTTCATTAACATCTATTGATTCCATAAACCAGTTATAAAAAAACCCAACTACCCACGGATCTAAAGGAACTGATTTTTTTGGTGTTTGTGCCATCGTGAATGTCGCCTGCCATAGATCTACAAGCGCCGTTTCAAACAAGCTTTGCACGAGTTCCGAATCCATTCCCAATTCCTGTGCGTTTAGAGCTTGTTGTAACCGTCTTTCTGATTGATTTATTGACACGAAACTGGTAAGTATCCACATTTCACGGTCAGTGCCTTGATGCATGTGATAAAGACGATCTCCTAACAACTCAAGTTCTCTTCGTGCGCGATCGATCTTTTCTGGAGTAAAAGTTTCCATCTGAAGGATTTCCTGATACCACTCCAAGAATTCTGGTTTAATCTTTCGCAATGTTTGTAATAACAAGGGACTACTTGTCAAGCTAAATTGATTTTCCAGCATGAGAGGCACGCTTATCGCTTCTTCAAAGGACTTGACCATCCAAATGTAGGCATCTGCCAGCATATCTTCTCTGATGAAATATCTGGCCTTGTCAATGAGGGATAGAGCCACTGATTTTTTCAAGGCGATGAATTTTTTTGGCCAGATCATATTCTCAATAACTTCCTTGAAAGATGCAATCAGCCCATCTGGATCATAAATGATTCTTGCATTCCTAAAAACTCTCAGTACCGTCGCAGCTTGCCAGAAACTCACAGTTTTCTTGTATCGCAGCACATCTGTCACGAAAGTTGGATGAGCATAAGTCACGTGAATTTCGAGATGGGGAAATTCCTCAAGGGTAATAGTCGTTTCCATCAGTTCTCGAACATTAGTTCTCAGTGCCCACACATTGAGACCCTCAGCATGCAAAGGAAGTTCTTCATTGACAATGAAACGACCGATTTCTTGATGGAGACCTTCTACTTGAGACAACAACACTTCAATGACTGTCTCTAAGTTTTGAACATCTAGATGCATCAGTTCTCCCTCATCCTCTAGCTCGTTGCAACAGTTTAAAAAGATAGCATCGTGATTTTTCTGATGAACACCACCATCATTAGCATTAAGAGGTAAGTTTTAATGAAAGCAGTGATCTTGAAAAAAATAGGGGGGCCTTCTGTCCTCAAGGCTAGTCAAGTCCCCAAGCCTCGAATCGAGAAAGACCATGAAGTTATAGTCAAGCTCGATGCTGCTGGCATAAATTATGCAGAGATTCTCTCGAGAAAGGGACTCTATGGCTGGGCGCCAAAGCGACCTTATGTTCTTGGGCTTGAAGGAGCGGGAATCGTTGAAGAGATTGGAAAAGGAGTAGCAAGAATCAATGTAGGTGATAAAGTCATCGTCGCCGTGCAAAATGGAACCTATGCCGAATACATTAAAGTTACGGAAAATCAAGTTCTTCCAGCCATTGAGGGATATACCATGGAAGAAAACGCCGCCTTTTCAGTATCTTTTATGACAGCACACGTGGCATTGCGTGAAATGGCACGAGTGAGGAAGGGGGAAACTCTTCTCATTCAAGCAGCTGCTGGCGCACTAGGGATCGCCACAGTACAACTTGCTAAGGTCTTTGGACTAAAAGTCGCGGGAACTGCTAGCAAGACCAAAAAGATTGAATTTCTTACCAAGCAACTTCAAATTAATCTTGCAATCAATTACAAACAAGAAGATTTTTTGCCCAAAGTAAAGGAGTGGACGAATGGATTAGGAGTTGACTGCATTTTAGAGTCTGTAGGAGGAAATGTATTCCGCAAGTCACTGAAGGCTCTTGCACCATTCGGCAGAATTGTCATCGTGGGATTGAGTAGCATTAAATTCAGTCCAAAAAATCCCCTAACATGGTGGCACGCATGGCGAACCATTCCTAGAGTCAGCATCCTAAAAATGTT
>JAJRXH010000484.1 GCA_024276395.1 archaeon | reverse complement strand
TTCGCCGTCATTGATGGAAAAACTAATGTTGCCAGTATATGAATCCATCACGTAATCAAAGGTTGTAGAAATTGTCAAGTTAATGATGTTGACTCCATTTGAGATCTGACTTGAATCTGGCATTGATATGGAACTGATGAGCTTTTTAGGGTTGATGTTTGCTTGAATCAAGATATTTTCTAGAGGAATGGAGGAATTTTTGGTATCGTCGTAATAGAAAGCGAAAATGGGGTATGTTCTCGAAATTCCAATGATTGGTAGGTTATAATAGTTGTTATGATCGGTAAATGCTCTTGGAAGTATGGCAAGAATTTTATTCTGCTTTAGTGTTGAGAGTGCCTTTAATCCCTGGAGGATTCCAGCGCCTTGAATTGATACGTCAAGGGTCGGTGCAAGTTTTGCGCTTTTTATTAGAGCTGCTTTCACCTTTATTGGATGAACTTGGGGATATTTTTCGAGTAATAGACTGATAGTGGCGGCAACAAATCCTACTGGAAGATGCATTCCGTCAGCAAACTCATAACTTCCATTATAGTTCAATACTGGGATTTCATATCCTATTGAACTGATATCTGGGCCGGGTAGCCCATTTGGGCGTGGTCCAATGCCCGTTCCGAGTAAGGGAGTTGTTTGATTGGCAAGGGCGCCAACCGTAATCACTTCAGGTAGGATGGATAAAGGATGCATTTGGTAATCGGAAAAAGTTGGATTGTTTCCAGCGGGAATGACTATGGTAGTCTTTTTCTCATAAATTAAGGTCTTTAATAAGGCAATGATTGAAGGATTAGTAGTATTAAGAGCGCGATTGATTATTAACACGTTTGCTCTGTCGTTATTAGTTGAGACAAGATAATCACGATAATCTGTTAATGCACGGGAGAGATAAGTCTCGTTTTCATCAATAATGCTTTTTTCCGAGTCCTTTTGGTTGTTAGGTAAGATTCTTGCCGCTTTATAAATTACAAGATTGACTTGAGGTGCGATTAAGGATATGAGGGATGCTAATTGGGTACCTGTCCCGACATTGTCTGAAGCAATGCCAATGGTAGGATTGGGTGTGGTAGTGACATCTACCATTCGTGCAAAGGTAACTCTCGTGATTTGTTGAATTTTATTTTTTGCTTGTTCAGAGATTCCCGTATCGATGATGCCGACCGTGATTCCTTTTCCAGCTAACTTTTCTTTCGTGATTAAGTGGTCAATTCTTTGTAGGGATAGCATTTCCCAAAAAGTTGCATTTAATGTGGCATTCATTTCCGTGGGAGCACTTGATGATGATTTGGCTTTTAATGTGGGATATATGGTTTGAGGTAGGGATATTCTAAAGGAGGGTAAAGAACGGGTAATGCCTGAGTCATTATCATTTTGTGTTGAAGCTGTGAGAGAGGTAGAGACTGTAAATCTGGCTCTTGGATTAGTAGAGGGCATTATCGTCATTGACAATGTGCTAAACAAAAGGAGGACAGTGAAGATCCAGACCAGGCGATTTCTTTTGGAAATGTTAATTTTTTTCATCTTTTTCCACCAAGAACTCTACAAGTTCCTTCAAGTTCGAGAAAACAGCATCTGGCATCCAAGAGCAATTAGGTGATATGTCTTCTTGGGCTCCGCTTTGCACTAAAACTCCAGTGATGCCTATATTTTTTGCGAACTTGATATCCGTGCTGAGCCGATCACCGATCATGACATACTCTTTTAGGTTTTGATTTTTTTCTTGTTCCATCACATGTTGAAACATGTACGTGTTTGGCTTTCCAATTATCATTTCAGGTTTTTTATTGGCACATCTTTCTAGGGCAGCGACCATTGCACCCGCTCCAGGTATTGGTCCCGCTGGTGTTGGTAAGGTCGGGTCCGTGTTAGTTGCAATGAAAGTAGCATCATTCAGAACAAGTGCTTGCAAGGCAAATTTTAAATTCTCATAGGTAAAATGTCGGTCCATTCCAACGACAATTATTTCTGCTTGTCTAGGGTTATCTTCTTCATTCAAGAGCGTGAAACCTTGGTCTAAAAAGGTTCTCTTAAGGCCCGGTTCTCCGATGATGAAAACCTTTCTTTTATTAGGAATTTTTTTTCTGATGACATCTGCGGTTACGACAGAGACGGGAAGACATGATGAAAGTGACACGTTAAGACCAAAATTGTTAAGTTTTTTTTGAAGGTCTTTAGGTGAATAGCTTGAGTTGTTCGTGAGGAAATAGAGTGACCCAAGATGTTGTAATTGCGTGATTGCTTCAATTGACCCTGGAATGGGTGTATCATCACGCCAGATAACACCGTCACAGTCAAGTAGGAAAATTTTTTTACCTCGCAAGAGTGAGAAGTTCACCAGAAAAAACCTCATTGCTGCTTGTTGTCATAGAGGAGGACGATTTTTTAAGGGGCATGTTAACGTTTAGTGTGACCGTACATATACATCACTGTAGGGGCACGAGTGTGGATGTTAATTAATTGGGAATTGCAAATGAAGTGGGTCTATGAAAGACTTCCAATTAGCCCACGTGATGATATTCTAGCCACGGAAGCGGCACGGCAGTTTTGTAGCAGGCATTACAATCTGATAAGAGATGCCCTCGAGAGATTGAGAAAGTTGCTTGAAAATAGGAATGTCTTCATTTTTGGTGCTGGCCCCTCACTAGAAGTGGCAATGATTGAAATGAAGCCTTTTTTTAAGAAAAAATCACATCATGCCATACTAGTTGCCGTGAATGGAGTTACAGAGGCATTACTGGAGAATGACCTTATTCCCCACGTGGTGGTAACGGACCTAGATGGTAAAGTTGATGTCCAGATAAGGGCTCTAGAAGAGGGGGCGATGATGCTCTTGCATTGGCATGGCGACAATTATCAAAGGATTGAAAACATTGCCTCTGAATTAATACACAAAGGGATGGTGATTCCAACCGTGCAGTTAGAGGGGAGTTCGTGTGCTCCGAATTTTGGCGGCTTTACCGATGGTGATCGTGCAGTTTCTGTTGCTTGCTATCATTCAGCACAAAAGATCATTCTAGTTGGTTTTGACTTTGGTGAATTCGTTGGAAAATATTCAAAGCCTTCAAGCGTTGGCGTGCAAAAAGTAACCAGATTTAAAAAAATTAAACTTGAAATAGCGAAAGAAATCATCGAATCTTTGACAAGTAAGAATGACATTTATCAGTATTTCCCAGAAAATCTCGAGAATATCGTCATTGAACCGATACAAGGGGTTAAAAAAATCACGTTGCCGTTATTATTGTCCTTGGTTCAATGATGGATAGTTCAACTTTTCCATGCGGGCTTTCGAGAGCAGCTTCTAGTTCGATGAGGGTTTGAAAAATTTCTGGTAATGTTAATTTTGTTATTGATAAGAGGTCAATGGAAATGAGTCTACAAATATTGTCTAAAGAGATTGTTTCGACAGGGAGCATTAGACATTCGGAAAGAGGAAGCATCAATTCCATCTTGTTTTTTTTCCGTTTCCACTTGCACGTGAGAAAGTTATCATCTTGCTTGAAGGATAGGAAACGTGACTTTTTTGGTAGATAAGTATAATGGTCCCATTTTTCTTTGACAAGTGAGAGTAACTCGTAAAGAGCATCCAAGAGCGAATCACTGGGAGTTGTCACGTGTTCTTGCTTTTGTTTATCCTCCTCAAGGACGAAAGATAACGTAGGGTGATAAATGAAATTTCCTCCTTCGACGAAAAAGTCAGTACTTGGATTCATTCTAAAATAGCTAGCGGAAAATATGATGGGAGACAGTTTCATTTTCATGACAAGAGGCATTTTTCTTGAATTTACTCTCATTGTTCAATCCTTTTTTCTGCAATGAGCCAGATAAAGGCATTGTTTTCAGCGTGTCGTGTCATAGTTATAACTTTTATTTTGTTTTTTGTAGTAAAAGGCTGGATGAATACGACCTTGCCGCCTACAGCGTTCGTGTCGGAACGAATTATGGTGCCTTTTGTCATTAAAGTCTTTAGTATTTCCAACAGTTCATCTCTTGTTCCTGAATGTTCATCTATTTTTGCCCTTGGGTCGTTCAACAAGTCGAAAACCAAATCTCTTTTTAGAATGTCGACAAGTAAATCGAAGGGAAGATCTGACTCTGGAATGCTCTCTATATCTCTAATGAACTGATCTTTATCGATGAATTGAGTGGATTTCTCTTCTGGTGTCGATGGTCTGTTAACCATGGTACTGACGGAATGTTCTGGAATACCCGTCGAGTGGCTGCTCAGTTCATTTACATCAACATCCTCGATGGTTGCATCGTTAATTAATAGCTGTAGAATGGAATGGCTTTCATCTATTTTTGTGCTTGGAAATTGATCATTGAGTATTTTGTGTGTGTCTTTTCTTGTGAAACTTACTTCTGGTTGGGTGGAGATTTCTTCGGTCGTGATAACTTGAAAGGTTTCTTCTAGTTCTTCCATCGCGGATTGCTGGCGTGGTATTGTTGGTTCCTTTTCTTCTGTTGTCATCATTTTACTCATTGTACTTGTCATGATTGTTGTAGGTGTTGTTTCATAAGAAAGCGGAGGTTTTTCTACGGATGCAAGGTCAAGTTCGGCACCAACATCCAAATCTCTTAGTTGGATGCTTGGTAATTTGATGTTTTTAATCGCTGGAATCAGTTCTCTATTCTTGATGAGTATTAGGAGCGTCTTGATTACTTCTAGATAACCTAGAATGCCAGATTTTTTGAGACAGATCTTGGTTAGTTCATCAAAATAAAGCCCTTCGTCCTCGGAAAGGCGACTTTGTACCTTCCATAATATTGATCTCACGAGATGGATCTCTTCGTCCCAGGATTTATCCTCTGCCATTTTTTGTTGAAAGATCCATGGCGTTTCCATGAGTGAGATGAAGAGATGTTCGTTTGTTATTTCTTTCATGCCTTCAAATACTTTTAAATTCCCTTGAAAATTAGTTAACTCTGACTGGTATTTGTTTTCTATAGTTTTAGTTAATTTTCGCAATCTTTTTTCTAATAGATTCTGGTCATGGGGTTCTTCTTTGAGAATGGCGGCGACAGCAACGTTCTGTCCTTCTATGAGAAAGATGATGAACCTTTCATGTCCAATTATTTCTTCCATCTTTCTCGTGAGCAATTGTAGTCCTCTTGATGGTACGGATTGTTTCATTTCTGATATGAAGGAACCTAGTGCTGTAAGGAAGGCAGCTACTAGCTGATCATCAGATTTTCCTGGAATTATTGATAGGGTAAAAATTCCAGAACCAGAAGGTTTTTGGATCACGAGAATGCGTTCAATGGATAAAAGATTAGCAACATCATTGATTTTCATGGTCTAGGCCCTTTTCTGGCATTTCGTGCTTTTAGAGTGGAATTCCAATGAATGAATGAATCAGCATATTTTATAAGTATTATGAGCAGCAGATTGTTGTTGAGGATCATGAAAGCATTGGATTTCATAAAGCTTCCATTTGAATTCAAGAGTAATCCATTGGCTTATTCATTATTACTCACACATATCCATTTCTTTTTAGTGCTTTATCTTTTAGATTTAAGTCCGATGGGAAGGTATAAATTGGCGAAAGAACTGTTGTTGACTCCCGCCTTGACAAGGACTTTTTTAAATAAACTCCAGCAGCGTGGTTTATTGCAAGTAACCACTCGTCGCCATGGTCACCGCTTAACTGAAATGGGGAAAGAAATTTTGCAGAAATACAAGAAACGGTTCGTTCCAATAAATGAACGGGAGACCATTGAAGAAATCGTCATTGGAAAGGTAGCTTACATCATAATTCTGAGAAAGAAGTATTTCCGTCCCAATTTAAGAGTTCTTGAATTGCGAGATCAAGCTATCCGTCAACAGGCGTTAGGTGCTACCGTGCTGGAAATCTCGAAAGAAGGGTTGGTTTTTGCTCAGTCAAGTCCGTCAGATCCCTACTATCGTGCAAAAGTAAGTGAACACGTGGAAAAGTTAATTTATTTCCAGAATCCACAAGTAGGCGATTGGTGTCTGTTAGTCGGAGCTGATAATTTTTACCTAGCTCGTCAGGCTGGAATTCGAGCAGCATTGTTTGCTACGAGTTGTGAGGAAGTTTTACAAGCTATTTCCTCCAGACTTGGACCTTGTTGTTGATTGTCTAGAAAAAATCCTTCAATGTCGCTTGTTTCTTTAAAATAGCTTGTAATGGTTGCCAGGACCAGTTATATCGGATGAAAGGATAGAGGCGTTTTTTGATGCCTGCTTGATGTTCTTTCAGGAATTGTAAGAGGTATTGATCTCGGGCATTAGGGTAGCCACTTCCGAGACTTCCTCGGTTTAAATCCCATTCTTGTTCAATCTCGCGTATTCGTCGGTCTCTATGATCTTTGGCGATGATTGAGGCGGCTGAGATGATTGGTTCTCTTTGATCTCCCTTGTTAAGAGCTTTGATTGTTCTCATTTTGTTGGATTCGTCCTTGATGACGATTGAGGCTTCATTTTGGTTAACTATTTTCTCCTCGAGTGAAAATGAAGTGTTACTTGAGGGAATACCGTGGAGAATGTGAAAAAAAGTGTTACAGAAGTAATTTAGAGGCCCAATGGCATCAAATAGGGCTCTGGAGGGCTTAATCTCCAGCCAGGCTTGTACAGCTCTTTCCATTTGGAGTCTCGTCAAGTTTGGAATGTTGGTGA
>JAJRXH010000483.1 GCA_024276395.1 archaeon | reverse complement strand
TAGAATTGATCTGGTTCCATCTTACATGTTATCTTCGCTTCATTCTCCTATAAGAATTCCCGTGATGGTGCATTCTCACGAGCGCAAGTCTTTCCCTCCTTTCACGGTAAAAAACACGTCTTCATCCAATAACGACCCTTCTAGTGATACATCCATTCAATGCTTGGAAAACATTCGTTTTGGGATAAAAAAAGGGAACAAAAGTGATAAAAGTGAACAAAAACCATCAATCATCCTTGATGGACGAAAAACTCGTCTTACTTGACCATACCTCAAGAGATTCTTCAATTCACAATAAATAACCACAGTTACTACAGAACTTATCCTCTGGGAATGTAGAGACACCACATTGGGGACACGTGCTGGTCATTGTAGCTTTCGGAGACTGAGTAACATTCATGGCTGGTAACGTGCTTTCACTGGAAGGCAACGGCCCGAGAACACCTGAGGATGAGGGAATGAGTGATTCTTTTTCACGTCTAGAGATCAAAAATGCCCCCACGACAACGATCACGAAGATCACGACGATGCCAATAACTATTAGCCCAAAGAAGAAGAGCATTTTCATGCCTGGCTGCTCAGTAATCGTGGGATCTTGATAAATTTCAACAGTTCCCACGTTCAACGAGACATCAGTCAAGCGAAGCGTGATGTTCACGAGTAACGAATTGCTGTTCTCCAACTTGGGTGTCTTGAGCCAATAAGTTGCCGTGACCGTTTGAAAAGATTGTGTGGTTTCTATTGGTGATGTCGTGGTGAGATGAATCGTACCTCGATCATCACTGACCGTGATGCTTGCTCCCAAATAACTGCCTACATCCTCTACATCTCCAACGACTCCCGCGCGAAGTTCGCCCTTGATGAACACTTTAATGCCATACGTGTGCCCAGGGTCTATGGGAATGACAAAAAACCTAGAACTAGAGAACCCCGTTGAGTAATAAGATCCTAAAAGGTCAGATCCTGATGTCTTGATTATCAAGCTGCCTCTAATCACGAAGAGAAACAATCCAATAAAAGCCATCACGACGATCATCTGTCGTAAAACTCTCAAAAAAATGTTCATTCCATTTCCCTTCTTTCATTAAATCATTATAATTAAAAAATTTCCTTACTCAAGAGCATTGTCGCTGTCAGCTATCTTAAGCATTTTCTTCTCGGATTTTTTTAAACTAAAAGTCGAATGTCCTAAGGATAACGTATCACAAAATGCTGATTTTGTGACGCAAAGTCTTTAACCTTATAAATGATTGTTGTGATGCATATCTTAGAAGTATGTAAATGATGTAATTGATAGAAACTAAACCGAAGGAAACAAGTCGCCTCAAAATAAGAGAGTTATTCACTTCTCCTTGAAGTATTTAAAATGGCGGGTTGTTACTTAAAAATACTTTTTAAAGGAAAGGGATGACTGAATAACATTCCAACATAATGATGGCTGAAAAAGGAAGGTGCCACCAGATTGGAAAAAGTGATGTTAAACGAATTACGGGAAATAGTCGCCAACATTGAAATGCCGTACGTTCAAATCCTTGAACCGTTCTTTTCCCACACGTTCTTGCGATTATATCCACCACAACTTGGCGTGGATGCCGTGGAATTGCTCGAAGATTTCTTTAGAAATCCTTCAGAACAAGAGCGAATTCTCAATGATTTGAAGCTTGGAATGCCCAAAAAGATCATCGTGCGGCCAGCATCACACGCGCGGGACAAGAATGACCTAGAACTTTTGTATGACCACCCAAAGGAGAAATTTCTTCCCCGTAATGATTTTGCAGAAGGCGCACGACTCATTCACGATGATGAGACCGGTGCCAACGCGTGGCAAGTAGATTTCACCATCAAGACATGCGCCTCTGGAAACATTCTTCGGACGCTAGAAACTCTCATTGAGGATATGATACAACGAAAACAACGACAACCGGCCCATGGCTTGTTAATCTTCTTCATCGCAGGATATCCACCAAACATTCCCGAACATGAAATAACCCTTAAGACACGATTTTTTATGGTTCTTGTTGCGATTCCCCTCAAGGTCATCACCATCATGGAAAAGATTCAACAAGACGGCGAAATGACCACGAGTGAATCAAAAGTAGGAATCTTTCAATTATTGAAGAAACGAATAGAAAACATCATCGAAGAGAAGAAAGAAAAAGATAATATGGCCGTACTTAACGTGATCAGTCCAGAACGATCTCTACTGTATTATACTACTAATCGAACAGCTTTCATCAGCTTGAAAATAGAACGAATGGACTCCGATATCACTATTCTGAAGAGTGATGTCGCCACCTTGAAGAGTGATGTCGCCACCTTGAAGAGTGATGTCGCCACCTTGAAGAGTGATGTCGCCACCCTGAAGAGTGATGTCGCCACCCTGAAGAGTGATAGCACAACTCTCAAGAGCAAATTGGACCAGATTATTGATCTTCTGAAACGAATGAAATGAATGAATTCAGAACCTTAATAGAATTAGAGGTAGATGACAACTCTATTCAAGAATATTTTCACTCCTTTATTTTTTACTCAACATAGGAGCTATTCAAAATGGTCACATAATGACTTGAATCGGGATTAAAATTGGTTTAGAATGGATAAGTTACGTGCCTTCTCTGTTGCGTCGGGATGACTTGAGATGCTGCTTGCTTGGTTAGTTGTTTGGTTCCTCATCAAGTGATATTGCACGAGTGAGCCATAATGCTTCATTAGCCCGAATATTCTGGCCAAGTTAAGACCAATATCGAGATAAGTTACTTGATCTGCATTCCTATTGTCATTACCACTTTCAATACCGTCTTCTTCAAGATTCAAGTCCCATGGTTGAACACTTTTAGAAGGAATGTTGATGAAAAAAGCCTTGCTCTCCTTTAGTCTGAAACCGGAGAGTCATTCACTTGTCCTTGGAGCATTTAAGGGAACATGTAGGCTTTTAAAGACATCTTTTAAAAGAAAGGGATGACCGAATAACTCCTCGACTATTGTACTCTTTTCAAAAAATCTTCTATATCTCCAATGGTTTTTGCTTGTATTGTCAGATCTTTCAATTGTTTTAAGATCTCAAGGGACTCCAATCGTTGGATGGCTACATCAAGCCCGTATTTAGTAACTACATCCTTCCCAAACTTGACAATCAAGGCGGCGAGGATGCCTTCCTTCATGCCTTCCTTCATGCCTTCCTTCATACCTTCCTTCATGCCTTCCTT
>JAJRXH010000482.1 GCA_024276395.1 archaeon | reverse complement strand
TCCAAGTCAAGGCAATCGGACGATTAAACTTGCTTCCACCTCCTGTTCAGGCTGCCATCAAACACGTCGAAGAAGTTACTGCTGACCATAATCAATTCCTTCTTCAAATTGCTATCGGATATAGTGGCCGAGCAGAGCTTGTTGATGCAGTGAAATCCATTGCCAGAAAAGTAAAGCAAGGATTGATTGATGTTAATGACATTGACGAAGATTACATTAATCAGCATCTATATACAGTGGGAGCACCAGATCCAGATCTCATAATCAGAACCAGCGGAGAAGAACGTCTCTCTGGGTTTCTTTTGTGGCAATCGGCATATTCTGAATTATATTTTGCAGATATTTTCTTTCCCGCTTTTCGTAAAATAGATCTCTGGAGGGCAGTCAGAACTTATCAAAAGCGTGAACGGAGATTTGGACGTTAATCTTTCTTGGTCAGAATAAAAGCGTATAATTTCAATATAACTCAAAATTCGGCAAGATGCGGGAGAAAGGTAAAATGGAGCCTCAGGGGGGACTTGAACCCCCGACCACCACCTTACCAAGGTGGCGCTCTACCGACTGAGCTACTGAGGCGTTTTCTTTTCCCTATGACTACTCTCCATTGTTGAATTTTAAATCATTTTAGTTACTTGAATGCAAATGGAATTGGTGTTGGTTTATCGTGTCAGGCCATTCCGAGCGTTTTTTTACATTTTGGACATAGTTTGGAGGATTTTTGTCGAGCTTCCATCACGCTATTGGAAAAGGTCATGACACATGGAAGTTGGCAGTGCTTGAGTCCAAGCACATGACCAATTTCATGTATGGCTTCTTTATTGATGAAATCAGTTGTATCTAGGCGATGGAGTGATACAATCGCACCTCTTCGAGTTTGTGCCAGTCCAAAGACGAAGTTCATCCCAGGAACGAAGAGATCTTCAGTTGTGATGAGGAGCTTAATGTTCTTGCTTGGTTCTTCCTCTAGCAGAAATTCTAAAAGAAGGGTGGCGTCATATTGTCTTCGTCGTCCATGATAAGCTTCTGGTGGCAATTCCCATGTTTGAAAGTCTTCTACAAGCACGAGCCCTTGAAAAGTAGACTCTAGAGCGTGTTTCAAGTCATCTAAGATATCTTTTGACACGTTATTTGCGTGGTAACAAGTGATTTCATTCATTTAAATCGCATCTCTTGAGATAGTTTGCTCGCGTGATTTCAGAATTCTTTAGATTAAAAATTTTTCTATGACGTTTTCCTTTCTTTTTCTAATTCTTTGATGATCGCCTCATTAGCTAGAGAATCGGCAATGCTGTTTTTTTCTCGTGGTATCCATTTGCATTCCCAATTTTCAAAAAGAGAAAGAAGATTTTTTGCTTTTTGATGCAAAATTTTTAGTGTTTTATTTCTTACTTGGTATTCTCCTTTTAATTGCTTGATGAGGAGTTCAGAGTCCCCTTTTAGAATAATCTTGATGGGAGCGTTTCTTGACGATTTCACTTTCAAGGCGTCTTCTAGGGCGAGGATGAGCGCATGATATTCGGCCTGATTGTTAGTTTTTTTTCCCAGAAACTTTTTATTTTTGATGAGGATCTGATTATTGAGAGCGATCACCCATCCCGCACCGCTAGGTCCGGGGTTTCCTTTTGCAGCACCATCAAAGTAGATTTGCATTATGAGAGTCATGGGATTAACGGTCCTATTTTTCCTGCCTGAGGAAGGAGATGGATGGTGATGGATGGTAAACTCTTGAGTGAGTTATTGTTTCACCTGGGGATGATTCTGAGGATTCCGGTCATAACATAATGTGCATGAGAACACCAGACGTTACATCTAATTAAATATTGTCCAGGTTGGGAATTATCGGGAATGTGCACTTCCGTCACGTGTCCCGGATAAATAACTTGGTCAATGATTAGAAAATCCCCGTTTGTGAGCGTGATGTTCACCCGAAAAGAATGGGTAACATCGAGAGAAATGAATTTAAGGGTATCTCCAGGTTTTGCTTCGATGGTGTTTGGACCAGCAGCATCTGGCCAACCTCCATCTTCCTGGATTCGTACCTCATAAACAGTGGGATTTTGCTTTTCGACGACAAAGTGATAGGCAACCATACTGATCGGGATGACAAAGCTTGTCAAAAAAACAATTAATATGGCGATGGTGTCGGTTTTGTTTGGCATTCCCATTCACTCCGATATTTTTCGATTTGTGATTGCATTTTTTTGTTTTGTGCAGATCAAGGTTTTTCTCATTAGCCAATGAAGGCGAGTAACAATATGAAGGTTCCTATGGTTAAGAATGAGACATGTACGGCAAATGCTCTTAGGCCGTCTGAAGGGTTGTTAGAATAAATTTTCTTGGCAGTATTCCAAGCAACGATTACTGAAAGGATTAGACCAATGAGTAACACCATTGCAAGGAATGAGGTGAGATACCCACTTAGTATCGGTTGCCATTCGAGTCCTTGAGATGGATAGCCAAAAAGACCGAGAAGGTTCCATCCCCATCCAAAGGGGTCGTTAAGAGTGTTGAAAATGTAAGCGTAATTTGGTAAGATGATGAGAAAGGTAAAGCCGATCCATACCATCAACCCCATCGGGATATTGGCGTAGGCAAACTGGGTAAACACGTATTTGGGGTCCTTGGTTTTGTCGGAAACCAGTTTGGTCGAGATCCAAGCTGCTAAATAATAATATGAAGGAATCAATACGACTACAATGCCTAGGAAGAAGACTGCGAAACGGATGAGGCCAAAAAGATCCCGAAAGGATGCCCAATCCTTGAGGAAATTGATTGTTCCCATTAATACGACGGAATAGAGCAGAGCTGCTCCTAGCATGACATATGTCTTGAAGGCTTCGTCCGTACTTCTGTGCTGGGGATTTGCCATGTCCGTGCCAAAAGGTCGGATATTAAGGGCAACGTTATCTTCCGTGCATGTTTTGAAACATTCCATACATAAGCCACACCAGGTATTTACTTCTAGAGTTCCCGGAAAAATGAGCCAGGGGCAGCCGAATCCATATTCATTTCCAATGAGACATTCTTTTTTTCGATGGTCCTTGCATACTTGATAATCTTTCACTCGTAATTCCAGTGCACTCATTTGAGAATACAATCCGATGAAACCACCTATGGGACAAAGAAATCGGCAAAATGCTCTTTTATTGTAAAATACTGAAACAATGGTAGCCATTGCAATGATTCCAATTAACATGACAGCATTAATCCATGGGGTGGTTGTGATGTATCCAGAGAAAATGGCGACAGCGAGAAATATTCCCATTGAGAAGTACATGTTGCTTAGCTTGCTCGGCCATCGTTTTCTCAGTCCCTTGAGCTTTTGGATTTTTTTCTTCTTGGTGACGGGCCCTCCACGTTGGAACCATTCACCAAGGGAAGGTAAGGGGCAGATTTGACACCAAAACCTTCCAAGTACTGGTACTAAGAAAAGCATTAGAAGTGACCACCACACGATCCATACAAAAACGATGGAGATATTAGCACTTCCAACTTGAGAGCCAAATATACCAGCAAGGATCATCACGATAAAAAGGAAGAAGATGAAGGCATT
>JAJRXH010000481.1 GCA_024276395.1 archaeon | reverse complement strand
GGGATGCTTAAGTGGTAATTCAACCATTTCTCGGATTTTCTTGATGGCATCGTCGAGTCCACCAATATCAGAGTAAGTAACACCAGTGTTACGTGCGTCAATATCCGAAGCTGGTTTATCACTCACGATAACTTTCGTGGTATCAGTGATGAGGACGATTCCACTAGGATTTGTTGAATTTACGATGAATGGGCTAGCTCTTCCCAAAATGGGTATCAGTACCGTATCACCAGCCGTGACCGGAAATCCCAATAACTTGCGCTTGACGAACGTGTCAAACCCGTATTCTAGCGATTGTTTCTTGGTAGGAGCTATTGTTACAGTCTTTGCGACCTTGACATGGGCTTTTCTTACTTTTACGGTCTCTTCCAATGAGACTCGTGCGTTTCTTCGAATGACACCGTCCATTCTGATGATTCTAGCTCCTTGATCTTCGATGTAGGAAGGCCAAGCAATGGCTCCCGTGATTTTTTTTCCTTCAATTTCTACCACGTCACCCGTGGTAATTCCGATTTGCCTCATCGAGATGTCATCGATACGCACCTTTCCCCTTCCTACATCACGCTGACGGGCTTCATGAACCGTGAGGATTACTTCTCGTACCATCCGCATCACTTCGTGTTTACTTTTTCCTAAGTTATAATCCGAGCTTTAACTTTAAAAACAATACCTTTAGTGTCATTATGAGGGGTTCAACTCTTTGATTTTTCCTTGTCTATTTTCTGCTGCAGTATTCTGCGTAATTGTTCTTGGAGAGTATCGGAATCAGTGTTTTCTTTCAAAATTACATATTCGCCTTGTAATTCCAAGCTAACGTCGGATTCAGGATCCGTGATTATTTCCTTGAGAATTTCTTTTTTCATGCTAAAAATTCGTGCAAGTTCAATGAGAGCAACTTTCTTTTTTTGGTTGAATAGTAAAATCACTCTCTTGAGAGGCCATTCCGATAATTTCCTTAGGTACTCTTGATAAAGATTAAGTGTTGATCCAAAGTCAATGAACTTGTCATTTGAGGATAGGTATCCTTTTAGTTGTCCAGCAGTGATTAGTTCCCAGGTTAGAAATCTTACTTGTTCCAGAGAACAGTTCAAGATGGTAGCTATTTTTTTGAGATTTTTTTCTTCTTTTTGTTCGATTAAGATCCATATTTTTCGTCGAATTTTTGGCTCCTTAATCCGTCGCTGCTTGAAGGTTAACGTGACGGAGACAATCATCCCAAAAAACGTGGTAAAAAATTGAGTGAATAGCATTGTTGATACGAGAAGAATAGATCGAGGATTTTGGTGTTGAAAATATAGCCACACCGTGATGGCAAGTAGTAATGCTGACCATGACGCCTTTATAAGCCATTGTTGTCCGATGCTCAAAAAATACTTGTAATAGACTCGAGGAAAGATGAACCAACCCCAAATATCAATTAAAATGGTACTGCATGTACCCAAAAAGATACCCAAGAAGAGATAAAATAACTGCACTCGTGCTGTCTCGATGTCGGATAGGAGTCCGAGCATGGCTATGGGAGTCATCATCAGGAAAAGTAATAAACCGAGGATACCTGGTGAGAAAAAGAATGCACGATAACGTGATGGGATCTTTAGTTGGATGATTTCGTCTGACATCATTCATACCCTCAAAGTGGATTTGCAGCTCCTTGCTGGATGCTTTATTTCTACCTGCCACTAACGAGTTACCTAT
>JAJRXH010000480.1 GCA_024276395.1 archaeon | reverse complement strand
ATCGATGATGGGGTGATGTCACGAAAACTCGAGTCATGACGGACCATTCATCAGGAAACCCCTACTTTACAACATAGCCAGATCCCCCAACTGTAGCACATTATTTGCTTTGGTGAGAATGAACGATTTTTATCCTCTAAGAGAGAAATTTGAGACGATGATGTTTTTTCTTAGTTTTCAAAGAAGAAAATGTTAATTTTGATGTTAATAGCAAGCAGTGACGTGAGTTGAGATTGTTTTTTTCGTTCTTTAATCAAAATTTCCAAATCATCCAAGCAACGATCACTAACAATAGAATTAGGACATACGATGCGACATATTCGGCACTCATCCATGTAAGCGTTAATTTTTCTAAAAAAGAACCATTGTTAAATAGTTCATCAAATTTCGCCTTGCATTTTACCGTGCAGAAGTACTTTTGTTGTTTCCAATAGCTATTCATGATGGAACAATCTGAGCAGGCACGCCGCTTACACGTTGTACATCGTTTCAGTGACTTGACTAGATTCTGGCAGAACGTGCAATAATGCGTTGTTTTCTTCCAATCGATATCAACCGCCTTGATGTCATTAATGGTCTCCGTGAATTGTAGCACGTGCCACTTGGGATTTTTCTCCCCGACTTGAAAGCGGAATTCCCATATCGGTAGGTAGGCAAGATAATGTTCGTGAATGTAGATATCTGAATTACTGGGCTGGCATTTACGTCTATACTTTCGGTTATTTCCAGCGGTGTACGTGACGGTCTTGGAATGACGGTCACGAATCCTGGCACGCGCTTTTTTCAAGGCGAATGTGCGTTTCGTGTCATCGTCTAGGGCAATCTTAGATTTGGACACGCTGATTTTTTGATGGAACGTTTTCTCACTTGCAAGCTTGCAGGCGTCTTTTTCGGATAATGGAGGTTGTTGCTTGCTTAATGGGAGTGCTAACATCTTGTCTTTCGCGTCAACTCGGTGGATTACTCTTCCAGCACCAAAAAACTCTGCAAAAATGTCATATTGTACAAAGTAATAGGGAATTGCCTTGAGGAGTCGTAGTGAATGTCTGTTAATGTGCTTGTTAGGATCAAAATTGTTGATGTTTTTTGTTAGATGAGGGAAAATCCATTTTTTGATGAATTCATCCTTATCTGAGAATTTTGTTAGGAGCACGATTCTTTTCTTTTGATGTCGGCTGTGAAGAGGGGTTACACGAGATCTTCTACGTGTTGTAGTTGCCACAGGACGTGACATTTCACCCGTGCCAGTGATGCCGTCAACGGAAAGTTGTTTTTGATGGTGGACATTCATTACCAACGAAATGTCGTGATTAGTGAAACTGACTGTACTGGAAACTGCTCTTTTTTTGGATTTTTGTGTCTTTATCTGTGTTCTTCTCCAGGGTGGAGTTTTTCCTTCAACATTGAGCAACTCGTGGTGACAGTTCGTGCAAGCATTCTCTTCCTTTTCCGGCAAGTCTTTCAAGTTCAAAATGGAAACTCCACATCCTTGGCATCTTAGTGGCATTAAGAACATGTTACCATCACAATGAGGACATTGCGGGCGTTTTACTTCCTTGAGTAATTGATAACATTCAAGACAGGTATTTCTCAAGCAATTGGTACATTGGTACCATGTTAGTTCGTGGTCTTCTGTCGTGACTTGGCATAGTTGACACGTGATCCGTGCTCGTCGTAACCAAACAAGTTCTCCAATCAACAGCACATGCTGCCCATTTTCCGTTGCTAGTTCCACGATGGATCTGATGACAGACACGTTATTGCCTTTCAAGACCTTTCTTAATTTTGTAAGAGAGACGGCCATGCCCTTGAGCAAGTTTGTTTCAAGTTCTTCTGGGAGTGAAACTATTTTTCCCTCTTGGACCATGTTCTTTATGGATGTAACCTTTCCAGAATCATCAACATTAGATGTGGGCATGTATCAGATCTCCATCCCACTTTTTTGAGTATGATGTGATTTTTTAAGGGCAGAAAATAGTTTTTCAGCCTTTCTACCTTCAAGAACAACTCACGTGGTCAGAATGCATTCATCTTCTCTTCCGATGGAAAATGGTGAATGATGCGTAGTTCCAAGAAAGCTACCTCACGTTCGCCTTCTTATTGGCATGGATTCCGGACAATTCTTCACCTGGTTTTTTCATCATTTGAGATTTTTCAAGAATATTTTAGGGAAAATAGAATTCATTAGTCAAGTTAAAAAAGAAAAAACGATAAAGAGAGGTAGTCTTGTTCATCACCCTCGTTTCATGAGAATGTTTTTCCTTCTGCTCGGATGATCTTTTTGAAAAAGGAAATATGGTAAGTTGTTTTTATCTTAATCAGAAAATTCAATGTATGGGAAGGATGCTTGTAACAGCTGATTTAGTTCATTCTTGAGTCCCGTGATGTCACTTGGATTGGGATCACTCAATTCTTTTAATGTTGGAAGAAGAATCGATTTTATGAAATTTTTTAGGGATTTCTTCACGAAGTAGGTAAGTTGGTGACAGACTAATAGTGCGCTCACTGGAAGCTGGTCATGATGTTCAAAAATAACTGTTTGTTCATCAGAAAGTATCAATCGCAATCGAACCTGATCCTTGACGCTTTCACTTAGCAATGAGGTGATGGCAGTGATGGCACCACTAAACAGTTGATCCGTTATTTCAGGGCCTTCAATCCCCTTGGAACGTATGGCATGCGAGTACGGAGCTAATCCAGTCTCTCCATTGTACACGATGATGTGGTAAAGGGGAACTGGCAGACGATATAGGTAATCCGGATTTACAATGAAGACGGATAAGAACAATACCATTCCTAATACGGTCAACAAGTAACTCATTGATAGGAATGATGATATGCGGATGACATTTAGGACTAAAAATTCTGAATTGATTATTCCAATGTTCGCTGGTCGATGAACGATTCCCAATAATCCTCCTCCAATTAGCAAGAACAAGGAACATAACTCCACGAAACTCTCACGTTCTTTCGTCATCTTCCATGTTTTCCACGTGATGATAGCGCCAAAGCTAAAAGCGAATAATCTCATGACATCAAATGATGCGTAATAGGAGGCGTGAATGAGAAGATCTAAGGGATAGATAAGTGCCTTGTATGTGACAACGGCAAAACGAATTCCTAATAACGTAGACATTACCAAAAAACGGAAATAATGAGGTGATGTCCTATAAACCAATTCATAGTGGAGATATACGAGAAAGAACATGAATGAGAAGCCAAACCCGCCGACCAGATGCATGATCGCATCTTCACTGCTTCCCGAGGGAAACAATTCATTCAGTGTCATGGCAGCAATGGGAGTTAATCCCATGATGAATGCCATGGTAAGCACGTGATTTTTCCTATTCTTCTTGAAGGTCTGATAAATGAAGACAATTACCATGAAACCTAGTATCATAGTCATGGCAGCCAATAAAACTCCTCTAATTTCCGTCATTCTCTTTTCATCTCACTTTTTCGTTACATTGTATGTTTTCTTCAGGTGATTACTCCAGCATGCACTTAAATCGTTTTCTAGAAGAAATGACGACCAGTTTAAATGAATTTGGGAAAAAACCTGGGATCTCTTGATACATGAGTCATTTGCTGGTTTTAGAAATGTTGATGTCACGTGATCTTTTTTACTTTGATGAAATCATCGATTTCCTTGTATTGACGTGAATCATTCACGGGATGGAATGATGCTAGAAAAATTGGACAAACATGCTTCAAAAAAAGAGACACGTCATTCTCTCTCTTTTTTAGAATTTATGATTAATTCGTGGTTGAATTTTTGCTACTAAGAAGGCGCGCAAATTCCTTGCCATTTGGTCCCATTCCTACCATTGCTATTTTTTCATTTCCTTCATGTTTCGTGAACGTGAATAACACGTCTTCGGTAATGAGCATTTCCACAACGTTTCTTGCCTCATTTTCTTTGAGTTGTAATCTCTCTTGCAAGTAAGTTATAACTTGTTCGAATGTCCGTTGCTGAGTAGGAGCTGAAATCACGTAAGAAAATGCCTTGAAATGCGCCGCTTCCTTTCCCTTAAGGAGAGAATGGGGGCTTAGAAAGCCTGATTCATCAATGATCTTTCGTTGTCGCTTTAGTATCTCGTAGATTTCGTCAATGTCATGAGGGTTACTTCCATTGTCAATCATTTTTTTCTTTAACTCGCTATAATAGATGTTCTTGGTATGATGGAAGTTCTCGTGCATTATGATCTCATGCAGCATGATGAGGTCAAGATATTGCTTGAATCGATAGGCTTTCTTTTTCAGAGTCAAGGTAGCGTCTTTTTTTGATATCAGACCGTCTTTCACGAGAGATTTCCACGCTGTTTCAAATTTCTGTGGTGATCGGTTTCTTTTTTTCCACGCCTGCTCAACTTCTTTTAGGTAGGCATATCTTCTTTTCTTTTGGTTGCACACCTGCAAGAATAGCTCAAGGAAAGCTCGTCTATCTTTTTCACTTGGCGTGATGATTTTTCGATCCTTTGTGGTTGTCTTGTTTTTAGAAGGTCGTGCTGTAATTTCTGGTAGGGAGTTAGATGATGTTGCGGTTAAGTTAATGGATGAGGACAGTTCAAGGTCTTTCGCTGAGGGATGACTGAAAATAAGGTCAAGATAAGCTGTTCCTAATTCAGTGATTTTTAAAATGCCATCATTCCAGTAAATGAGACCCATATCAAGAAGATATCTTAAATCAAGCTGATTTTCCTTTGTTATCATGAAATGGAGCAAGGTCATGAGATGAGATGGGATTGAGATGTAATTCAGCACGTGTATCTCTTGAAATTGAAGGAGGCGTTTCCAGGTGGGATGTGAAGGCTGAAGTTGGATGGTTAGAGTACTTGAGGATATTTCCTCATTGTCATGTTGTTCTCTGTCTTTGAAGGATACTTGAAGCATTCCTTCTTTTTCTAGATGCTGTAAAATTGTTTCAGCAAGGGGTAATTGGAGATCTTTCTTGGAAATGTCATGATGAAGGATCCCAGTTTTCAAGAAATTATCAAGCAAGAGGGTGAGTTGGTCTATGACTGGAGCAATGAATTCAAGAAGTTCTTTATCCGTCATCGAGAGGGTTGTTAAGGGCACGATGGTGAAGTTCAGCTTCTCCAATTCATCTCGTATTTTCGTGATTAACTTTTCTTGCATTTCAAGGGAATTAGCGATTTGATCCTCTGAAGTTAATTCAATGACTTCATATCCCATTGACCTCGTGATTTGCGCAAATTCCTTGTCTCTAGTAATGAGAACGTCATTAAATTCTCTTCTTAGCCCCATTTTTAAGATAGATTCGTCAGTTGCTCCCTTGTGTCGTTCATTGATGTCATACGCGATGACTCCTAAATTGGCAACTAGTTTAGTCAGGTTAGAAAGGTTCTCGTCGATTATCACGCGTCGATTTAGATACATGCCATCTCCGTCTTGATATTTCACGAGATGAACATCGTTGCGTGCTTCCATTTCGGTTCGCGTCTTTCCCCTTGTAAAATTAGGATGGAGGATCTCATGAAATAGGAAAACGTGTACATCTTTCTTTCCATTCACGAGATTATGAAAGCGTTCTTCGATGAGATTCTCCAGTTCATATTTCCTTGCCATGGCTTTACGATAATCTTGTTTTCTTAAAACCACCGTGAACCACATTAACGCAAAAATTTCACCAAGATCGTGATGAATCGTATCAATCACGCAAAAATTGTCATCATCACTCTCCAGAATTTCTAGGATTCTTGATTTCCTGAATCCATACCTTTCTATCCTGGGACTTGGATCCTTTGCACTAGGGCTTCTTTCAATGAATGATTTGAAAGCTCGCATCGTTGTATTCACGGTTCTAAACTCCTTCATTATCGATTGACATGTTGTATTCACGGCTCATTTCTTATAAGTAATTTTCCGAACTTCTATTTTTTCATTCTCGTCTAGTGAAAAAACTATTGGTGCATGTCAAGTCCCTTTCTGCATGTAAAACGGGAAATGATGATTGATAGTAAGTCTTGAAGGACGAGGAAGATATTTTCAAAGATGATAGCCTATTATGACAAGCAAGGGTTAAGGATACTTTTTCTTGGAAAGCACAACGTTACATGGATAAAAGTGTTTTAATTCTTAATTTTGTGGATTCATGTTCACTCATCACGTTAATACGATCACATGAAAGTGGCATTCTATATCATTTGATCCAGAAAATTACATGTCTTTCTTTCTCATTGGTTCATGAACTTCCTATTCTAAAGTTTAAAAGTGATCTAGCCAAATTTTTCGATAATTCGTAATTTTCTCGGAAAATTAATGAGTGTCAGACATTAACATTAATCAGAGGAAATGTCAATGTCGGAAATGAGGGTAATCTTGAAGATTGGATCTAAAGGAGAAATTTATCCTCCCAAAAAAACTTCGCGACTTTTTAAGACTCCCATCCAGTGATTTGATGGAAGGAGAGTTATCTAGCCTGATTCCGGCAATCATTGCATCTTTATCGCCGATGTCAAGGCACGTTGCATTAATTGACCTAAAATTCGTGCTGGTGCAGCTGTCTCCCCATATTGGTGATGCAGGATTATTAACTTGGAAAATAGTTCATCTAGTCTTATTTTTTCATGAGTTGCCTGCTTTTCTTATCCACTGATGGTCACTTGTTCGTCAAGAAATCTAGCTGCAATTCGAATTGATTAATGACAGTGGTGGTAGCGAGCGTTATCGTGCCTAGTGCTTTCAATAACACTTACCGTTGGTTAAACATTGCTTTTGGCATTCCTACCTTATCTAAGGTTCCCTCTCGTGATCCATGCACCAAGTTCTAACTAATCATCATGAATCCTTTGATTTCCTAGTGTAAAATGATACTGAGACAAAACATTGTATTTTGTTGTGAACAAGTTTGATGGTGTCGTGTCTAAATACAAAGAACCCAACATCACGCCCCTGCTAGACAGCTGCTTTCTTGCTTTCTTGGGATATTTTGGATGAATGATTTTGGTTGTTTTAAAAAACAACAATAATTGATTCTTTCTGCTCCTCCGCAGTCATCAAGAGGCTTCATTCATTATTAGAGACTAAATTAAAAGCATGGGGTGCTTGACGTGTCATTCGAAAAAGTTATAGATGGTTCCTCATTAGATATATCTGAGGGCGACACGTCGTGAACATGTTTAACATGCGAGTTCGTGAGGAAAAGAGGTTGAAAGAACGAAGAAATGAAAAAACACTAGGATCAGTTCTTCCTCGTGGGGAGATGCTCGTCAAGCCCCATGATATTTTCGTGATCAAGATGTCTGGATTGCCATTGTTTGCCGGGTGCTCTTGTGGTCCCAGCTGCGCGAAATGTGCGGATCAGCATGACTTGCAATCAGGGTTCATCGCAGCGATTGTCTCGTTTTGTCGGGAGGTCTTTAGTCATTCCGTTCTCAAGGCAGTACTTCTCGATGACCTTCAGTTAAATTTCAAGTTAGATTTAGAGCAAGAACTGATTTTTGCAGTTACTCATGGGGCAAGCGTGCCACAGAGTGTCATTCAAGAGCAATTAGATCAAATCGTTAACATGTTCATCAACAAGTATCATCATTATCTCGTCGACGATGTAGTCCAGCCT
>JAJRXH010000479.1 GCA_024276395.1 archaeon | reverse complement strand
CTGAATGAGCTCAAGAAGAAATTGAAAACGACGCTCATTTTTGTGACGCATAACTTGGGTCTAGTAGCAGAGACCTGCGACCGTGTTGCCGTGTTGTATGGCGGACAAATCTGCGAGATTGCATCTACTCGTGAGTTATTCAAGAAACCACAACATCCTTATACTGAAGGGCTGTTAAAAGCTGTCCCACGATTATATGAACAACAAGATTATTTAGATTCCATTCCTGGTGTTGTTCCTAATCTGGTTCATCCGCCCTCAGGGTGTCGATTCCATCCCAGGTGTTCCATTGCCGAAAAGATATGCAAGAAGGAACGTCCATTAGTTAAGGAGATAACAGAGGGACATTACGTGAGTTGCCATGTTAGGACCCGTGACAAGATTGTTCTTTCACAGCATTCATGATATGAATTAAAAAGTTAGAGCAAAATTGATTGAGAATGAAGATGGGAACTCGTGAAGAAGAAGATAAGTTGGGGGTATGCTTCTTTTCATTAAAGATGACAAACATAAATTACTTATGATAAACCTCAACTCTCAAAACATTCATTGTTGGACTGAATGAAATGGAAAATTAAAGTAAGATTTGATTTAATGCGAATTGATTGAAATTGTATGGAAAGAATTGTTAAATATTAAAGGATGTGGGCAATAAGATGAGTGTTCCGCAAGAACAAGCTGCTGAAACGGGATTGGTTGAATCAAGAGAAGTTCCAGAAGACATTGACTCGGACATCATTTTACGCGTGGAGAATTTGGTCAAGTATTTTGAGATCAGAAGTGGGGTTCTCAATCGAATCATTGGGTACGTGCACGCTGTTGATGGCGTGTCTTTTGAAGTGAAACGTGGCTCCACGCTGGGAATCGTGGGTGAATCTGGCTGTGGGAAAACTACACTTGGTAAGGTCATCCTAAGGCTAATCGAGCCAACAGATGGAAAAGTTTACTTCAACGGTGTTGATATTTTCTCCGTATCTAGGCGCGCATTTAGAAAGCAATATCGAAAGAAAATGCAGGTTGTTTTTCAAGATCCTTATGCAAGCTTGAATCCACGGATGATGATTAAGGATGCCCTTTCAGAACCAATCATTGCACATCGTATCATGTCGCGAAAAGAAATTCTGCCCTACTTGGTGAGGGTTCTTCGTGAGGTTGGTCTTGACAAGGAACACTTGATGCGATATCCGCATGAATTTAGTGGGGGACAACGACAACGTATTTGCATCGCACGTGCTTTGGTCTTGAATCCAGAGTTGATTGTCTTAGATGAGCCTACCGCTTCTCTTGACGTGTCAGTTCAAGCACGTGTCCTGAACTTGTTAAAGCGCCTTCAGAAACGACGAGGCTTGACTTACTTATTCATATCACATGATCTGTCTACCGTAACTCATATGAGTGATACCGTGATGGTTATGTATCTTGGACGAATTATGGAAATCGGGCCAAAAGAGATCTTTACCATGGAAGAATCCAAGATTCATCCCTATACAGCAGCACTTGCCTCAGCCATCCCCATTCCAGACCCTGATTATGAGAAGCCAAGAATCATTCTCAAGGGTGATGTACCTAGCCCAGTTAATCCTCCCTCTGGATGCGTCTTTCATACAAGGTGCCCATATACTCAGCCGAATTGTGAGACAGAAGTTCCTGAACTCAAAAAAATCGGAGAAAATCATTATGTCGCCTGCCATTATCGATGATGGAAATGATTCATCAGAAGAAGATGAAATGGACAGTTCGACGAAGTCAGAACAAAATCTATTGAATCAAAGAACAATTGCGCATCTTCAACATGCATTTGTCCTTCATGAAAATGTTGACCGCTTGCATGATCCTAACCTTGATCAAGAGATTAAATTAGATTTCAAGGATTGGATTGCGCTCACAATAGCCTTGTTAGAGACGATTTGGCTGCCAATTTTTCTCATGTTACTGGTAGTCGTCGCATTGGCGATGTTTATTGGGATGTTAGCTTAGTGTGATGAAAATGACCTTGACACCAAAGCAAAAAATCGTGAGAAATCTTTGTTTATTTGTTGGACTTCTGATATTTCTTAGTTTTGTTACTTTTCTTTCCATTCATTTCTATTTACTAAAACGTGATTTCGATATTAATGCTTATTCACTAAATTTAGCTCTTATATCTGTAATCTTTATTGTCGCTGGAAGTTTGACTGAGTATTTTTTCGTGTCGTCGCCTATTGATTCTTCCTATTCGCCTTCTGTTGGTTCTTCTGGTATTATCGTGATAGGGTCTGTTAAAGACGGCAGACAACAGTTTTCATTACTAGTTCGCTGGTCGGAAAAAGTCACGTATCAAGTAATTATGGTCGGCATCATGGGATTACTATTCTCCATCTTTCTTAGTTACCTCTTTTTCTACATCATTCATTAGATTCGATTAGTCCAAAATTAGGTTAGTTTATTGCGTTAGATGGCATATCTGGGAATTTTAGTTTAGTAGTAATAAATTTAGACTTTTCAGAAACTTTCATTTTTTCAACAAGGTGATTAAAATAATCTTTTGGGTCTGGAAAAGGCTTGTCCATTCGAGGAAGTGGTCATTCATGGGTTATGAGGAATGATGAATCCGAATCTTTAGAAATCAATTGATGGGGGAATCATCGAAGAATGGTTTCTTGCATGAATGCATGAATGAAGATTCACGTGCTTTTCATGATCACCTTTCGGAAGTGACTAAATTTATTGGGATGAAATTTGACAATCGACGATATGTCATGACAAGCAGATGATAGCTAAGCGGATAACGGCTGTAATTGTACTCATTTTTCTTGTTACTTTTTCCTCTTCCGTCTGATTCTGCTTTTTCATTTTGACCAGATGATAGGTCGTGTGTTTGATGATATTGCTGATACAGATTTGACGATTATAGGGGAAATCCTGAGAAGTATGCTTTTCGGTATGATGTTCTTTGTTTGTAAGACTTATTCCGTTTAGTGACTAAATATCAGCATTTCATCATTCTCAAGTTAAAGTGCTCAATGATGTGCAAGCATGTGATGCCGAAAGATGCATACAGCAGTAAAGTTTTTTAAGAGGTATATATTAACTGGTGTTGGTTCTTGAGGATGCTATATCCTCACGAGGATTTACCAATATGACCACTTTTCTAAAGTGATAAATATGAGAAAACATAAGCTGTTATTAATAAGTTCGGCCTTGCTCATCGTGGGAATATTCATGTTAAGTTCTTACGGTGTTGCAGCAACAAAGACGACAGATGTTGCAGTCAGTGAATATAAACCTTCAGAACTCAAGAGATACTCATGGGGCAACGAAACAGCAACTCTTGGCAATCCATTTACTTCTCTGTTGTTCAGAAAGGCCTTTGCAATGTCCTTTGATTATGATACCTTCATCAATAACGTGACAAATGGTTTCGCTGAACGTATGGAAGGTGTCATTCCTAATGGAATGTTCGGGCACCACGATCAACTTATCGAGAAAGGTCTCATTCCAGAGTATAACCCAGATGCAGCAAAAGCTATCTTCCAACAAGTAGGTTGGCGTGGTACCATTACCCTGGGTTACAATGCAGGTAATGAAGTGAGAAAGCAGGGATGTCTTCTCTTGAAGAGTGCCATTGAGAGTATGGATGCTGGTATCAGGATCAATGTCCGTGAAATGGAGTGGCCCGATTACTTATCAGCAGTAAGAAATCGTGAACTTCCAATCTTCTTCTTGGGATGGGCTCCCGATTACGCTGACCCAGATAACTATGCAGCACCCTTCTTGCATGGTGAATATGGAATTTATGCTCCACGTCTTAACTACAACAATCCAATGTTGAACGAATTAATTGAAAATGCATCAAAAGAACTCAATGTTACCAAGAGAGAACAAATGTATCATCAAATCGAAGAGATGGCAGCCAGTGATTATCCCTTCATCTATGGTTACCAAGCTCATCGATTTACCGTTCTTCGATCATGGATTCATAACTATAATGAATCAGGCTCTCTTAATCCGATGAGTTCATTTGCTAACGTGGAATACCTTGTCAAGGAAGCTAATGCCACTAATCCTGGAAAGTTCATCGTGGAGACCATTGGTGAGCCTGACCCCATTGATCCTGCGACTAATTATGAGAGTTTCGGGTCAGGTCTTAACGAATTAGTGTATGAGACTCTAGTCGACTATAAAGGAAATTCAGCAACTGAGTTGGAAGGCAAGCTCGCAGTTAACTGGACCGTATCTGATGATGGGAAGCAGTACAATTTCACCCTTCGTCAAGGTGTGACTTTCTCTGATAACACACCTTTCAATGCTTACGTGATGAAATACTCTCTCGATCGTGCCATCATTATGATGGATCCCTTTGGTCCAGCGTGGATGATTGCTCAAGCTATCAAGGGTGGTCCTGCCTACATGAGCAAAGCCTTCACCAACGGTACTACTGTTGCCGATGCCATTGACTACTTGAATGCAGGAGGAATCAAGGTAATAGACGAATACACTCTACAAATTAACTTGGAATTCCCATACACTCCATTCTTGTATGCTCTTGCTTACCGTGTGGGAGCAGCTGTTTCTCCAAAAGCAGTAATTTGGCATCGTCCTTCTGAATACACCACCAATACCTCTGATGCGACCTATGGAATGGTTCCTCTCGATGAATGGTTCCCAGACTTGAATCAAACGAGTGCCTGGGATAAGTTGGGCTTAGATCCTAACAATGCATCCAACCTAGTTTCAGGTGTTGTCCCCTCTAGTCCAGCTGATGGTCCAAACAAGCACACTTGGATGGCTACTCATGCTGTGGGAACAGGTCCTTTCGTCTTAGGTACCTTTGATCCAGCTACTGAAATCACCTTCACCAAGAATACCAACTGGTGGGGCAATTTCACCACGGGCTCTCCAGATGAAATCATCATCAAGAAGGTTAATGAGGTCGACACCCGAATCCAAGACTTGAAGGAAGGTCAAGCTGACTCAGTCTATGTGCCAACTACACATGCTTCCGAGGTTCAAAATGATCCTAATCTTCAGATCTTTACTGGTCCGACTTTCACCGTGATGTTCTTTGGAATGAACATGAACAACACCTTGCCAGCTGAATTCATCCAACAAGAAGAAGTGACAGTTACCACCACCACGACAACAACTGCAGCCGAGGGTACCGAAACGACGACCACTGAAGGAGTGCCTGGATTCGAGTTGTCCACATTATTAGCAGCGTTGGCATTAGGTACCGTAATTTTATATGAGACCAAGCAACGACGAAAGTAAATGGGATAGTTACCTGGATAAGATGATATAAAAATCATCTACTTTCCCTTTCTTTTTCTTTGTAGACCTTTTTATTGGTTTGTTAATGTCTTTTATGGGTAATTTTGTTCTTTTTTGTGTTGGACGTTCTAATCTCTAACATTTTGAATTTTACTTGTTTTCCCGCCAAAAAATCTCGATTCAAGGGAGGAAGATGTCAGAAGAGTAGAAACTAAGATGTAACGATGCTTTTAGGTTGCCATGGTCCAACTGGATTATAGCGAAGATGAATTAAAGGAATCCAATTTATCTGACCTCGGGAAGAATGATAAGGCTTGATATTAGTCTGTGATACGTGCTTTTGATAAGCTTGATAGGCAATCATTGTAGTCCATGGTTATACTTTCTGCTTGTGATTCAAGTGTACAGCAGATACAAGTGTCCCTTTGTTGTTCTTGCCTTCTGCGGTACAGTCTGTCTTTTTCTTTCGAATGTCAAACGAGAATTCGTGTGGGTAGTTAAAAAATGAAAAATCTCTTTATCTTTTTTATTTTTGCTATTTATTGGAGAGATTTGATTTTTAACCTTGTTTTTCCTATTTTTCTGAGTTTCTCGTGGCATGTTTTTAATTTATATTTTCTTAATTCGCCATCATTCATTTTTCTCTTGTCCATTTTTATCATAGTTGGTCAGCCGAGTCGTGGTTATCTGATGTTATTTTCTTGTTCTGTTTCTACATCAGAAGTTTTCTACATCTAAAGATTTCTACATCTAAAGATAAGCTTTTAACATCATTTCATCTAACGTATTTCCAGAAATTAGGAAGAAAAGAAGTAATAATAAGTTCATGTGACGAAAAGAGATGGAAAAACCTTAAGCATGTGATGTGGGGTCAAATAAATGAAATTACGAGATTACATTCTAAAACGTTTAATTCTACTCATTCCAGTGATGTTTGGAGTCAGTTTTTTCACGTTTTTCCTTAGTTACTATGTAGGAGATCCCATTACTTCTTACTTGGGACAAAACGCTGAACGTTTTACTCCTCAACAAGTTGAAAGGTATAAGAAGTTGTTAGGACTTGATAAACCGTGGTGGGAACAATACATCCGTTATGTATCAAGACTGTTGCAAGGAGATTGGGGGACTTCTGTCACCGAGCAAAGCAAACCCGTATTATCAGTCATTGCTGAGAGATTTCCAGCTACAGCTGAATTGGCAATAGCGGCGATGATCTTGGCTCTTTTGGTTGGAATTCCCTTGGGCATCATTTCAGCGATACGAAAAGACAAACCAATTGATCATTTTAGTCGCATCATGGCCCTATCTGGCGTTTCAATTCCAGTATTCTGGCTAGGATTAATCGTGCAGCTAATTATCTTTAACATTAACATTTCTGGAATCTTGCCTTTCTACATCCCACGACACTTTCGGTATGATAGCATCAGATATGATCTCCCAGATCGAATCCTATTTGGTCTTTTCCCAGCGACAAACTTCATTCTTATTGATTCCCTATTGACTTTTGATCTTGGATTATTCTGGGATGCACTTGCTCACTTGCTTTTACCAGCCTTCGTCTTGTCTTGGATCCAGATTGCTATCATCACGCGGATGACTCGTATGGCAATGCTAGAAACCTTGAGACAAGATTTTATCTTACTTGCCAAGGCTAAAGGGTTACGGGAACGCGTCATCATTTATCGACACGCGCTTCGGAATGCTATCATTCCCACGTTGACCATTGCTGGCCTTGCTCTAGCTGGCCTGTTAACCGGCGCTGTATTGACAGAGACAGTTTTTGACTGGCCAGGTTTGGGTTCATGGGTTGTTGATGCAATTGCATCCCTTGATCAGGCATCAATTCAGGGATTTGTCCTACTAGCTTCTGTCATTTATGTACTAAGTAACCTAGCTGTGGATATTCTTTATGCGTTCATTGATCCAAGAATCAGATATGACTAATGACGATGCAATAATCATCCCAATACTCACTTCTTTCTCGTGAGATGGAAGGAGCAACTTTGATGATGTTTAAAAAATTACATTACTCAAAAGGGTATAGAATGATTAGTTCAATCCAAGACCTGCTTTATTTTACTGAAAAGAGATAAGATTGCGCTTGCAATATGCAGGAGGTCTTTTAGAATTGACATATCAAGAACAAGAATTGATGAAAGATGATTTTGATACCGAAGATGACATTTTTCTAGAGCACAAGGGCGAAATTCGTTTTAGCCGTAGAGATGCAATACAAGCTAGGTGGAAGGAGATCAAGCATGCACTGCACTTATTGAGAAAAAATTTGTTGTTTATGGTTGGACTGGTGATCATTTTAGCCTTGGTTATATTGGCGATACTTGCACCTTTTATTGCGCCGTATGGACCTCAGGAATGGGCAATAGACCAGCGGACTTCGATCAATTACATTCGAGAACCGCCGCTCACTCCAGACAAGAGGACTTACCTTAAGTGGACAGAAGGCTATGTCGACATTTCAGATCAATTTAGCAGCATTCTTGCAACTGGAAAGAAGTTGTATTTATCAGTCTATGATTTGAATGGCGACGGACGAAAGGATTTGATGATTGGTACCAGTGATGGTAAGTTGTATGTGGCTTTTGATCAAACTACTGGAGTAGGTAATCCTCCAAAATGGAAAATCATTCAATCATTTCCCCTTCCATCCATTCCATCTGGAATCAAATCCGTTTTTCCATCTGTAGGGGATTTGAATAACGATAGTGTTTATGATCTAGTGATCGGTGGCGAT
>JAJRXH010000033.1 GCA_024276395.1 archaeon | reverse complement strand
GGGGACGGCTTCTTGTTACTAATGAATTAGCTGTAAATGGTGGAAAAATCTGACAGATTTATCATGATATAATGATTTACACTCTTGTTAAAATTATATTTTCTGTTTTTTGTCTTCTGTCTTACCAATCACGCCATTGCGTCAGTGATGTTGGCTTTCAAGTTTTGTCGTCAAGCCATCTGGATGCTGCTGTTTTTACGCGAAATTCGAGGATGAAAGCCGGACCCTTGTGGGATTATCCGTGGTCAAGATAGGTTTCTCTTCTTTTTTCTCATATTCCATCTTATATTCCCATTGATCTAAAGAATAACGATATGACTGATCTTCTTAATGTCCGCCCGATAATGCACGAAACAATTTGGCTAATCACCATAGAAGCGAATCGACGAGATGAAACAATACGACATCGTTGTTCTTCTCACGAAGTGGAATCATATCTCTTTTTCGTGTGCTTGTTTCTGTTGACTTTCTTGTTGTATTTAATCAGTTATGGACCGGAATAAAATTTCTGGGAAGGCTAAGTTTTTGTTTTCTTTAGTTTTAGAATTTAAGGGGAGTGTATCTAAATTTCAGATGTTAATTTCTTCTTCCAGCGACTGAGAAAGTTGCCTTACTCCAATTGCATTCTCCGATTTCAATATTGAAGAGAAGGTCAAATAAATCAAAATGGGAGCGTGTGTAGGATCAGAATAGCGAATTGGTCGCGGTCCAGTTCCTTGAGATGATGAAATCTTGTGTAAAGAGTTCGAGTGTTTGATCAACCAAGTGATGACGGTATGATCAATTTGTGAATTTGGTAAAAGACATTTTCGTGTTAGAAGTGCTGCGCACGTGCTTTGAATTTCCCCGATTCCATTAGGAGGATGAAAGAGAGCATAGGTGTTATCTGGATTCTTGAATAATTCAAGACCTTTTAAGAGATTGTGTTTTAATATCTTGTATTGATGTTCGACCTCGGAAAGTTCGTTTAGGTTGATGAAAGGTGAATGCTCCAGCACGTGCAACGCTAGGGCTACTTGACTTACGGGATACAATTGACTGAGAGAATAGCCATTATATTTAAAAATTCCTTGAGATGTTAATTGGCCTAAAAGTGAAGACAGGGCTGTAGATAAGAGAATATCTCGTTTTTCATCGGAAATGAACCTAGCTGGAGTTAAAGAAAGCATCAATATCGCTCTTGATGTCATTTCTGGTAAGGAGTCGCTGGAGTATAAGTACTGAGTATAAGAACCATCTTCATGCCTCGTTAACATTAAAAATTGGAGAGCCTTTGTAATGGATCGTTCAAGTCGCTTCTTGAAATCTTGATGTGTTCGTGAGACGTTGATATGGTGCCATTTGGCGAGGGTGATGAGATAAGAAAAAGCTGTGGTGTCTAAATCAGAATGTGAAAATTGATAAGTAAATGGCCATCCTCCATTAGTTAGTTGTTCTGTCAGTAATGTATTGAGCAAGGTCATTGAGGGCAATTTTCCTAGAAAATACCATTGCCAGGCCCTAAAGAAGGTAGT
>JAJRXH010000478.1 GCA_024276395.1 archaeon | reverse complement strand
GGGACATCCATTCAAGAGTTGTCTCAATTATCCAAGATTCTAGGTGTCTATCCCAAGGCCATCGAAAGACATCTGGAAAAATTAAAGGAAGCGGGCTTGATCGAAGAGTGCGTGCCACGAAATGTCGATCCAGATGATCGAATGGCTAGAAGAAGAATTTATTATCGAGTAAAAAGAAACTTGATGATTTCCGTGGGCATTGGTCCCAATCAATTTAGGTTGACAATCATTGAGCCAAAAATAAATGCAAACCGAACTGATCAAATGGAAACCGTTTTCAACTTAGAGATCGGAGGTATGGAAGATGAATCGCGGGATGATCTTGACCGTTTAACCACGCTGGAGACGCAATCCGATCACTTACATCAATTAAAACGTGAAATATTGCAGTTACGTCAAATTGATGCCCGAATAAAGCAAGTTGAACAATATTTAGGTGAACTCATGGCCGTGAGGCAGCAAGTTACCCAAAAGATAGAGTCCTTTCTTAATGAAGAATTTGAACATCTAGATTTTTATGCACGTCAGATCTTACGTGAACTTTTAGAAAATCCGATGGGGACATCCATTCAAGAGTTGTCTCAATTATATAATGTTGGCTTACGGACAATTAATGACGCTCTGGAACAGTTGGAACGTGAAAAACTTATCATGAGTAAAAGAGGGAGAGATCCACGCAACGTGACTGAACTCATTAGATTGCTTTTATTTGACGAGGAGTTCTAAGTCATCCTCTCGCCATCATTTCCCGTCTCTTGTAGTGAAATCTTTCACTTTGATGTCCTCTCCTCTTCTTCCAAAAAAGTTAAGTATCTGTAAACTAGTCATTTGCACGCAATTGTCTTCCCTCATTGGTCTGTTACTCTGCTTGGTGAACATAGACCAAGTTGTTTGCCTTGAATTTGAATGCGCCTTGTCATCATTTTCATCATTGTTCTTTTTTGTCACATTCTTTAATCGTCAAATATGATGCGGAAATATCCAATTTTTCACTTTGGTATCATCCAGCATTTTTTTAGAAACATTTTTTAATGTCGACGTCCGACTTACACGCGGAAAATCGTGAAATGTTCGTGTAATGTACACGACAAGAAGCATCAATTCGCTCTCTCGAATTCGGTTACTTGAAATCTTACTCTATTCTTGATCAAGTCAGGTTATAGATTTTTTCGTGTTTATTTAACTTTCTTGATTAATTTCTGGCGAGACTATAGGCTCTCACGCGCTTAAAAAAGATGAGAGGTGACAGTAGTGGCACTGACTGAGAGAGAAATAACTTTAGATTTCGTGAGAGGTGTGTTAAAAGAGGGAAAGCCCATCAATGAAATAATGCAAGATATCATGAGGATCGGAAAGAAAATTACGGATGAAGTTGGACACAAGGACTACAACAGTTTCGAAGAGTTTTTAGAAGAGATAGAGAAGGGGACTTCACCGCTGCAATTATTAGATCAAGAGATTGAGGTTGATGTCGACGATAGTGGCCTGAATGTCATTGCAGTCAAGAAATGTGCTCTTGCCGACTTGATGGAAAAGATGAAGCTCTCAGATGATACCCACGATCATTTGGTTTTTTCATCCCTAGATGGATTCCAAGTCCGCGAAGGAGAGGGGCAAAAGTTCATTGATCTCGGATGTTACATCATGCAGCAATTAAGACAGATGCTCATCTCCTCGATCACGATTAGGGGTGAGCCCATCCTCAATTACATCCATTTAGCCTGTCAACGTGGTGGTCATGAGGTTGTTTATTGTGAGGGTGACGTGAAAGACATCAATATGTCAAAAACTGTCTTGGATGATATTTTGAAGGATCATCATTGCGTGTATGCCATTTATAGCACGAAAGAAGAGTGAAGAAGAGTGAAAAATGATGAACAGACTATATCATTCCATTTTTTCTTAATTGTTGACAAAAATCATATCGTGCTCACGGAAAGAAGGTTCATCTTTCGGAAGGGGTGGAAACGGCAATGAGCGTGAATGAAGGAACCGAGTTGAGAAAGAAAAATTTTTATCGCATTGTTGAGGCATTAGAAGAGAAAATCACCGTTTCTGCTTATTATACTGTTGAATTGGCTTGTCAGAACCTGGGGCTCAAGCCTGAGGATGTAAAGGAAGAGCATTTCCCTCAAATCATCAATCAAATTCTAGAGATTTACAAGGAGTATTATCCACACCGAGTGGCAGATATCGGGAATCATCTTTCTATGCGGCTCTTGCAATCTAAGGTATTAGGTCAACCTCGAAGAAAGAGGCGTTACTTGTTCAAATTTTTCCGTCGAAAATGAGAAAATCAAGGAGTTCAATGTCTTTACTAGTAAATGACTTAAGATCACATCATCTGTTAAAAAACACACTCACTTTTTATTTAGACTTTTTTCGCTGAATTCCTAACGGTCGAGATGATATTTTGAATGAGACTGGGATGCAAGTAATAGGAGGGATCATTGTGACTTTGACTGACGATCTTATTGGTCTACTCAAAGAAAAAGTAGTATTGCTGGTAATTGATGAAAGTGGTCTTCCAATATTTCAATACCCTCTCTTCTTCATGGATGATGCTAAGAAACAGGAAGATAGTCTCCTTCTTTCCAGTCTTCTTACTGCCATTACCTCATTTGGGGAGAGCGTCATCGGTGATGACGTGAAACACGTGCGTTTTGGTTCGATGTTCTTGTCATTCAGTCGTGATCGTTCCAATCTTCTTTACGTGTATCTTTTCAAGAATGTTCCAAGAGATGAAATGCTACTTCAACAATTGCACTTGGAAACGATGGCCCTCTTTGCACGGCAAGTCAAGCCAATGCTTGACCGGAAAAAAGGTCACGATTACTTGGAACTTGATGCAAACGAGCAATCCTTAGTGCAAAGCATTTTTAATCCCTTTCTCAAGTCTTGGCTGAAGAAATTGAACGTGAATTGAACATTCCTTACAAAAAAAATGCACGTGCTCGAGTTCATCATTTTTGCTAGATTTTCTTCCTTTTTTGTTTTTCATTCTCCATTCCAGGGTGAGGCAGCATGAATGCCGGAACGATATCTTGATCAACTATTTTCTCTAAAAAATGGATGGGACTACTTGACATTGACTGATTCAATCAAACTACCTTTCATTGTACCAAGTCATACATGTTGTTCTTCTCCATTGAATGTGGTTTGTTTAGTTGGTGATGATCGTGAAAGAACGTCCCGTTGCTCGATTGGAAGATTTTGGTCCTTTAGTTAATGAAAATATTAGAAAGACGGAAAGAATTCCACCCGGTCAACATCTAGCTAAGAAATGGCCAGTGTTATCTGTAGAAAAGAAGATACCTCCCTTCGATGGTAAGGACTGGGATGTAACTATCGATGGATTAGTGGAGAATCCCGTTACTCTCACGTGGGAAGAATTTCTACGGTTGCCCAAAAAAGAGGTGACTGTTGATCTTCATTGTGTCACGACGTGGAGCTTGTTGGATCAAAATTTTGCGGGAGTTCCCTTTTCTGTCATCGTTGAGTTAGTTAAGCCGAAACCAGAAGCTCAGTTTGTTACTTTTGAGGCTTTTAGTGGTTATGCCACAGCTCTCCCATTATACGGCGGATACTTAGATCGAGACGATGCCTTGCTTGCTTACGAGTATGATGGTAAGCCGCTACCACGAGAACATGGTGGTCCCTTGCGCTTGATCGTCCCACATCTATACCTCTGGAAGTCTGTCAAGTGGTTGAAAAAAATGCATTTTCTGGATGTTTGGGAGCGTGGCTTCTGGGAAGTAAAAGGTTATCATCAACGAGGTGATCCTTGGCAAGAAGAACGGTTTTCACGTCAAGAAAGAGTTAGTCGTCATGGCCATGAATTATGAGCTCGTGAAAAAAAGAAAAAATCACGAACGTTACAGTTTCATCTTACGTGTGGACGGATTTCGTCCCAAAAACGTGTCAGTGCATCCCCAGATGTAGATCGGTAGGAAAAAATGAAGTATTTAACCCCAGTGTCATCAATAAACTGTTGTAACTTTTCAACAAGCATTTCCGGAGTTCCCCAAAAGAATCTCTCTATTATTTCTGATGGTTTTTTCTCCTGAAAACTCTTGTTTTTTGATATCAAATCCTTAGCTGCCTGGGTCATTTCGTTTTCGTCTCTGAAAATCCTTAAACCTCCAAAATAAGATTTTATTTTTTGACTTGAATCGTGATCAAGTGCCCTCACGTGCTGGTCGAACAAATCGAATTTTCTTTTAGCTTCAATGATATCATGGCCGGTATTAAAGCCATCAGCAATTCGTGCTGCCATTTTGATGAATCTCGGACCACTGCCTCCTAGATGTATTGGAAATGGCCAAGTTTTTGGCTTGGGAAAGTTACGGTGCTTTTTCAATGACCAAAATTCTCCCTTAAAATCCCATTCATCAAGAGAAGGATCGAGAGAATGCCGAATGATGGTCATATATTCTTCAAGTTGGCGTAATCTCACGCCATGGCTAGGAAAATCATAACCATAAGCAAGATACTCATCTTCTTTCCATCCGGCACCTAGAAACAACTCGAAGCGTCCACTTGACAAAAAGTCTAGTGAAGCAGTCATCTTTGCAAGTAGTGCTGGATTTCTGAATGATTGACACAACACGGTATGACCGGTATGGAGACGTTTTGTCCACATCAAGACGGCGGTCATAAACGTCCATGCCTCCAAGTATGGTGCTTTTCCATTTACTGTTTCATCGAAACCAATCAAGTGGTCATTGGTATAGATTCCATGGTATCCTAGTTGTTCGACCTTGTCCACGAAATCTTCAAGTTGTTTAACTGACCAAGTAGGTTCCCTTAGATAAACTCCCCAGGTAAGGTTTGTCATCTTAAAATCACCCCTACTCTTTCTTAGGTGTGCTTGAAAAGATCTTCTTTTTAAGATCAACTGTTGCGGTCAATCGTTTACCATTTCTTGAACATTTCGTGCCTTTAATTGTCTCAAGGCTGTTTCCTACATTCTTATATCAACAATCTAGTATATTATCGAGTAACCATCCTTTTTGCTGATGAAAAATGACACATTAAATGATAAGTGAGGGGAAACATTTCAGAAAACCTTAAGATTCGAGTTGTTTTGCGCAAAAAAGGTGATGGTGAATCTTAGTTACTAATGAAAAAGAAAACAAGCGTTCTTGACGCTATTGGGATGCAATTAATGCATTCAATTCAAACTTTCTCTCGATGAAGTACCTTTAGGATTCAAGTTGCAATTTCTAGCCCAACTACCTCGGGTATCTTTCTGTAGTGGAGACCTCTAGTTCTACAAAGCTTCGCGCATCTTTCCCAACAGAAAATTGCCAGAAAGCATTGATTCACTTGAAAGGGCTACCATTCAGTTCATTAGTTAAGGTCCCCAAGTCGATAAGAGCGATGAAAGTATTCTGAACTCTTCTTAGAAAGCATTGAGGGATGTTCGAAACTGTTTCTGAACTTCATATCTTTTTTAATCAGAATTTAACAGTAAGAGGCTTCAATGTTGTTGATTTCGAGGGAATTTTGGCCTATATAGTGTTAATGGGACTAGTAATCGCCAAGGCACGAGAAAGTAAATCGGGATATGACCGCGGGTTTCTTACTTTTCCATCTCAGAACGTGTTCATGGGACGGTCACGAAGCATTTTGGACTTGATAGCAAGTTGGTTGGTCGGTCGGTTGGTTGGTTGAGGCCTATGAGCTCCTCTGGAAGGAACGCGTGATGAATATCGAGGTATTAAGCATTTTTTGGAGGAAAAAGATCTTGAGAAGGAAGAACAGCTTAGACCAATGAAGCTATTGAGTGAGAAATTAATTGGAAAGGATACCGTGATTGGAGTTGTTGTGAAACTTGGAAGTGAAATCGCCTTGGTAACCTAGTCCAACGGATATTCTGTCAATACGGGTTGCTCAACTGTTAACGTGGCATTATTTTGGAAGTGAAATGATTTTTAGCAAGACGTGAGATGCAATGGAAAAAAGGATATGAATTGCCAGGAATCGTCATTAAGCACGCGCTGGCGACCTTAGGCGAAAATGACGTGGTAAAAGTCTAAGAACACCAGACAAAAGCTAGACACCATTACAACGTGTACCTGTTTTCCAGATG
>JAJRXH010000477.1 GCA_024276395.1 archaeon | reverse complement strand
TTCTAATTTCTTTTTTAATTCTTCTATTTTTCGTGTTAGTAATCTTTTTTGTTCCTTGGTGAGTTGCAAGTTGAATTTTCTCGCAGCGTGGAAAAAGAAGCTTCGGATGTAGCAGATGACATCTGCCGTTAACTTGCTGCCTTTTATGATGCAGTAGTATTCGAGGAGGAGATAATGGATTTTGAGTGCTTTCAGTGCGAATTCGAGTTCAGTGGTCCGCCATTGTCGCATTCGTCCTCCCTTGCAAGAAGCTGGACAAATATCGCAAATCCACTTGAAATTTTTCTTTAGCAAGATGTGATTTACTCTGTAGTCTTGAGAAGACTTCTTTTTCTCCATGTATTTCGGTTCATTTCCAAAAGTAATGATGTACGTGATTTCTTGTTGGAGTTTTTCGATGATTGGATTGAAATGTTGTTTCATTTTTTTCCTGGGAAGTGTTCTCAGCCACTCTGGAATGAGAGATGGCGTGATGACATAAAACCACTGGCGAGAATGGGGATGAAGTTGTCTTGGGTTGTGGTTACTTCCATTTGGGAGACAGATACAAACATGTAAGTTATTGATGATGAGAGATAGTATGGAATCATCATCTTGAGCACATGTCGTGATCAAATGTTGAATAAGGAATTCTCTGATTTTCTCAGCTTTTTGATAAGGATTTTCTTGGAGTTCGATGAATTCTTCATTGTTCGAGAGTATGATCCATTGATCAGTTTCATTTCCAATGATTTCTCCAGTATGCGGATAAATTGAGGATAGCACGATGATGGTAGGTGCCGTGATGACTACTAGGGGGACGGTAATCATTTCATTACCGTTATAAAACGTGATGTCCTCATGAATTGTGAGATCAAGTCCCTGGTGGTGGGCTTCCTTGGAAAAGACCTCGATGATATACTGCTTCAATGGTGAACGTGAGGTAACTGGGATTGGATTTGGTAACCTATCACTCGATGGTGGTTTTGAATGAGGGGAGGGCGTGGATGGGATCGATGTGTTCTTGGTCATCATTTCAGAATGATTACTTGATGGAATGCTTTTAACCACCTAAAAATTCTAGCTGCAGTTTTGTCCAATCAGCGTGCTTTTAAGAAGTGGATGAGACGTATGTCATGAAGGAAAGATTCGTGATGGGGGAATGATGTGAGCTCAGAACCAGCAATCGTGATTGGTGGGGGTCCTGTGGGTTCTCTTGCTGCCCGCGAAATTGCCTTGAGTGGCCATGAGGTCGTCGTGCTAGAAGAACATCCCATTTCAGGCATTCCGAATCATTGTAGCGGCTTGATGAGTAACAAGGGGATCAAGCGGCTTAGCATTGGTTTTCCTTCTCAAGCCGTGCAGAATCGCATTACCGGAGCTCGTTTTTTCGCACCAAATGGGAAAGATTATCTTGAAATCGATAGAAGACGGAATGAAATGACAGTCTTTGATAGAGCTTCATTAGATCAACATGTTGCACGGTTGGCGGAGAAAGCCGGAGCTCGATATCTCTACAATCATTCAGCACGATTACTTAAGCGGAAAAAAAAGAAAATCGTGGTTAGTGGGTCACTGCGGGGAAAGAGAGGGAAGGTGTCATTTCAATTGGAATCGTTGATGGTGATATCTGCCGAAGGGAGGGAGGCGAGACTTTCGCAGCAATTAGGGTTACCGACTCCAGATGTGAACTGGCACTTTCCTGCGATACAATATGAGTTAGATGGAGTCAAGGATATGGATCCTTCTTTCGTGGATCTTTATTTTGGAAAGAAATGGTCTCCCGGATTTTTTGGATGGGCAATTCCAACTGGACCAGAAACAATGCGAATTGGGGCTTGTCGAGCGATGAACGTGCCTGTTTCCACTAGGGCACTACTTGATCACTTGATGAAAAAGCATCCTTGGCTGGCACCGAAAGTTAAATCTGCTCGGATTGTTCAGGTACGTGGTGGTATCGTGGTTGGGTCGGGCCCCATTAAAAAGACGGTTTTGGATAATTTTTTGGTTACTGGTGACGCAGCTGGACAGACAAAAGCAACAACTGGAGGGGGATTTAATTTAGGTGGTTTTTGTGGTCGTCTTGCTGGAAAAACAGCAGCACTTGCCCTGGAGCAAGATGATTTTAGTGCCAAGTTTTTGTCACGCTATGAGAAGGAATGGAAATGGCGATTTGGTCGTGAATTTTATATGATGCGCGTGCTGCGACGTTTTTTGACCAGAGCAAGTGATCATGTTATGAATGAGGGGATAAAAGCCGCTCATGCCGCTCAATTGGATCAACTGTTGGAAGATGTTAGAGACGTGGACTTACATGGGTCTGGCTTGATTCGTTCTGGGTTTAAGAGCCGTCCGCTGATGTTTTGGGGAATGAAGAGCCTGCCACTTGCCTTGAGATCACTTGCGTGAATGAAGAAAAATCGTGGCATTAATTTCCGGATATGGGGAATTGGAAGAGAGAAAGAAAAAAACATCCAGAAAAGAAAAATGGGCATCAATCCTCATGGAATTTTTGGAGTTGTTGTTTGTTTGGCCTTATCGGCTAGTGTCTTTAATTTTTCTTGAAGTTCTCGTGTTCGTGCATTGTTTTCTTCAAGGAATTTCAGAGTATCGCGCATGAGAAGGATGTAATCACCTAAAAATGCGACTGTTGGTTCGAACACTGTCGTGAGGTCTTTCAAGGTGATCATAAGGGCCTCTGCCGCCTCAAAATCTTCTTCCGCGATCCGTTCTTTGGTTGCCTTGATTAAATTGTCATAAAAGGTGGTCAGTCCCAAGCTAAGTTTTTTGACGTTGTTCGAAGGAACGTCTGCGTTTAGCTTGGTTAGTAATTCTTTTTGAGTTTCCTGTATCAGAGAAAGTTCTTCGAGCAGTTCTTCACTCTTTTTAGTTGCCCTAATGATGACTTCATATGGCCCATGGAGGCTGGTCCTAATGTTATTGAGAATGTCTCGGTATTGAACTTCGCTCGTGACATCTAACGTGATTTGTGGCTGGCCTTCACCGCTTGGACAATTAAGCTTGACAGAAATGCTAGTAGATTCACCAGGATTTAATTGAGGGACAGTTTTTTCCAATGATCCTCCCATTAAGGTTAGTTGCGGTGGAAGCGTGAGTGTTAAAGTCACTTCCTTGGCAATTCCTTCGCCATCATTTCTTACCGTGAACGTGAAATCGAAGTCTTCACCGAAGACAAGATCTTGGGAATACTTCACGTGCGTGATGAGTCTTGGTAATTTTACTTTTTTCATGAATTCTTGCTTGACGAAATTTAGAGCAGTATCAATGATGGTATAGAAGTGTTGGCTAGATTGAACGGCTTTAAGATAACCTTGGATGTATGATTCGGCACGGTGGAGGTATTGGGGGTCAAGTGTTTGGATGGCCTGGATGATGTCGTAGGGAATGTAAATGATTCCCCTGGCTGCCTGGGCCTTGGGGTTGTTGAAATCAACCTTATTTTTGAAGGCATCTAGATGTGAAGCGACGTTCCAATCTCCAGTGAGGATTCTAATGAGTGTTGCAATGACTTTAGCAGCCATGGCATCATCAATTTCTCCCCATTGCAAGTAATGCTCGGCGGCTAACTCTAGCATCTGTGCAGTCTTCAGAAGCCAATTTCGTTCTTGTGTGGGGTCGCTAAATAATTCATGAATGAGTTGGAAGCCAACGTAATATTGTTGGGCAGCGTTACGATAAGTTTTCTTTTGTTCAAGTTCGTTAGCATGTTTTTGGATGAGTTGAAGGGCATGTTTAGCTTGATTTCGTGCGGCCTCGATGTTGGTCATTTTTAGTTGCTGTATTTGTTGCAAGTTTTTTTCAATTTCCTTTGCAGTATCGTCCTGAGCGACATCTGGTCTTCTTTGTTTCAATTTTTCGAATAACTCATCACGATAGGCCATTGTCTTTTTCCTCTTTCGTATTCTCGTTCTAATTAGGTATTCACTTGTAAATTTTTAAAAAAGTTTTGTTTTTTTGTTAGAAGGTGCCAGGCGAAAGGAAGGCAGTGGTCCCGATGGGTAAGCGGGGATTGATGTTTCTTTGAATGAAGTAAGTGAGATCATGGATTCCCACGAGAATGGCAATACTGCTCCAATTCCACGAGACATCTGGCTTGGCTTGTTCTGGAGCATATCTTCCATAAAAGTGTGAAGCATATATTTTCACGAGGTTTAACTGTCGCTTGAGAAAGTCAGAATTGCTATCTTCTTGTTGGATTTTGTTGTTTAAGGTTTCTTCAAGAGTTACTATCTCTTTAAAATTGGCTTGTAATTTTCTTTCTAGTTCATCTTGCAGTTCCATGAGCTTGTTGGTATCTTTAGCTTTTCTGATCTTGCGAATGAGCTTGAAGAACTCCTTGTTGGGAAGAAATGAGGTGTCGAGTTGTCGTGATAAAAGGTGGTTAGTTTTTTCTGTCCATGGGGTGGTATAGAACAAGCGATACGTCTTGACGAATATCGGTGGTTCTACGCCTAATTTTCGATAAATTGGGAATAATTGAGCATGGTAGGCTGTTTCACCGCTGCCACCAATATGAACGGTTTCTGGTAACAGGTAACAAAAACTGAGCGTTCTTGATTCGGCTCTAGGGAGCAACCATTCTTGATAGTCATGTAAATCTGGAGATGAGGGATTATATTCAATGGTTAATGGTTCTTTACCTAATTCCTTGCAGCTTTCGCATATTGCCTCTAACAGACCAGGTTTAATAATCCGTGGTTGTAGGCGTGGATGGAGTTCACAATCTGGACATTGAAGATAAAATGGCACGAAATCAGGGTTTCTATATGGAAGGGCTGGTTTGATTCCAGCTTGCTCTATTTTTTGGGTAACATCGTTGAAAACACCCACGAATTGTTTTCGGATTTCTTCTTTCAGTAACCACTCATATGCTGGAAGGAGGAACCCATTAAAGGAAGGATCTGTCACGGACATTATCGAGAGATCTAAGTTGCAGTGAAAAAGGTAAACATCACGCCAAACTTTTTCAATCCAGTCTAGGTAATTGGTTGCTTGGCTCCACGTGGCGCGAAACACTCTGATGAGGTGATGGACTCGTTCTAGTAATAAAGGACGATTTTCTGGTGATGCCGAATGCTTGATGAGCTGAGTGAAGTTTCCTTCGATTTTTTCCAGTGCCAATTCTAACCATGATCTTGGTGGTTTTCTCAGTCGAAAAATAGGAGGTTCTAATTGTTCTTCTTCATCAATCGTGGGGAACTTGAGGAACAATCCAGAGGCAGAATTGTGTTGGGGAAAACGTGCCGTGATGATTTCATTATGTAATCGATCATGCCCACCGATGAAAAAAATAGGAAGAACGCTCATCTTGGTTTCTTCTTCAATTTTTCTCGTGAGGTAGTCTAACAGGGATACTTTTCCAGTAATGAAGAAACCTCCTCCAAATAGTAGTGGTTGATGACCGATTTCGAAAATACCGAGGAAATCATGGTCTTCTTTCGATGCTAATATCTCAATCTTTTCTAAGATGGGATGGTCAATGACTCCGATGTTTTTCATGTGCTTGGTTAAGATGTTCTTGAATTGGTAGATGTTTTCGATTTTCTCCGGATCAAGGTGTTTTTTTTTCGTGACGAGATGCTTGAGTTCTTGAAAGTTGCGTGCCACATCTCCCCAACTTGTTCTGATGAGTGATTCATCTACTTGTTTCCCCATGGTATAACGGACGTAAATGTCGGTCATGTTCATGTTTGCTCAAGCTCCACGAATGTTTTTGACTTTAAATTAATCGAAAAGGATGTTTTAGGTATTTTTATAGGGTTGGTCCATCTAACCCAATGTACTTGGAATTAGGACGAGAATCATATGCTTGACTTGCCTGTGACTTGAGTTCATGGAAAATAATTTGGATGATTGGTGTTCCCGGGTATAAGGCAATGGTAGAGTTTGCCTGGCCAAAGATTTCAAGAGTAAGGGTGGTTGGTCTTTTGATTCCGGTTCCTGGATTGACTAGACCAGCTGCTTGGACAACAACACCTAGCCGTGCCATGGACGATCTTCCTTCTAGGGTGGCAGCTAGACGATGAGATATGGCGATTTTTTCTTGAGTGCTTCCAAGAATGAATTGACCAGGAGCTAGATAGAAAGGTTTACCATTAGTCTTTACAATTTCGATTCCGCGCTCCATTGCTTCACGAGGACTTTGGGTGTTGAATAGCATTCCAGTCTTGAAGACAGCAAATTGATCCGATAATGTTAGATCGATACTACAGGGCCCAATGTTTTTTTCATTAAATGGATCGATGATTATATCTCCTTTATTAATGGCTTCCTTAATATCTTGATCTGAAAGAATCATCGTTCACACCTTTGCTTGTTGATGGCATTGGACAGCTCTTTTTTGGAATACAAAAAGTTTCAGTCATTAGTTGGTCAAGTTAAAATCCTGAAAATTTCGATTTTGCTGGAATCTCTTGAAAATCTCGTCGTTAATAGCATTACCATCAAAGAGGCCTTCATGTCGCTTGAAAAATCGTTGACGGGCCTCTTTTATTATAGTAGGTCAAGAGTCATATCATGGTTCATGTCAATTGGATGCACGAATGCAAGATGAGATTTTTTCGTCATCTATCTTGA
>JAJRXH010000476.1 GCA_024276395.1 archaeon | reverse complement strand
TGGAAATGAGAGTACCCAAGTCATTGATGACATTCACGGTATTTTCAAAGGTAAACTCTTCGTACTTCTTGAACGTGGAATAAACAGAGGAAAACAAGCTCTTAAACAACTTGACGTACTTGATGATGGTCTCTGAATCAACGACATCCTTAACAAAGCTGAAAGAAAGCACTTGAAGAAGGACTTGGAAAACTGTTTTAATGGGGTTATCCCAGCCATTCTTGATGATTTGATAAATTCCCATTCCCATATCAGCGAATTCTTTGATTTGCTGGAATAATGTTGAATTTGTGATTTGATCCAAAGGAATGACCAAATCAAGTAAATCTAACACGTATTTCGTCACGTTGTTCTTCACTTGATTGACGAAATTGTCAACAGTTCGGGCAACCATTCTTTTGATAGCATCCTTGTCCGTGATGATTGCCAAGACACCCATGAGAGATCTTTCAACTGTTTTTATCGTTCTTTTCACTTCATTATAAGTATTCAAGGCCATGTTACTAAAATCAGGGTATTCATTACGTAGAAGAGTCAATAACTGCTCCAGTAGGGAATCAATGGTTGGTAATTGGTCGGTGATTTCAAAACCCTCATTCTTAATTGCAGTAATGAAAGTCAAGAGGTCCTTGATGAACGTTTTCCATTGAGGATCAATGTTAGTTGCATATTGATCTAACACAGTTTCCACGGCTGTCTTGAAATCTGTTATGGATTTCTTAGCCTCTTGAATGGTATCATCGACCTTCTTGGCTAAATCTTTGACCATTTGCTCGTACTCTGCAATTTGATTCATCACATCATCTGGAAGAATGAGACGCATCACTCTTTCCAATGCAGGTCGCAAAGGTTCATCAGAATATCCAAGGAAAATGAGACCTAATTCGATGACAGAGCTAATTCCATCAATGATCTTGTCACCATTGGTGATGTTCAAGTAATTGAACACGGTCTTGAGAAGATAAGGAAGATATTCCCGGGCTAGGTTCGTGACATTCAAGTTTGAAACAAAACTCACGACCATGTGAATGGTGGAATTAATTTTCTTGATGTAATCAAGGACCTCGTTTGTACTTAAACCCAGCGTGCTCTTGAGCGTCTCATTCACGAACTTGGTCACGTAGGGCTTGACTAATCTACTCGTGAGGACATTAATGAGCATGTCAACAAAGTTATCTCCTTTTTTGGCAGCATTGACCACTTCAGAAACCGTTCCCATTATCTCTGAAATGGTATTACGGATGCCACTCCCCACCCCCAATAGATCGAGTAAACGATTGATCAAGTTTTCAAGTCCCGAAACATCTCCTCGTAAGAGCGGCAATGCGTCCACGAACAAGTCAAAATAAGGCTTGAATTCCTCGGCATACGGGAATTGCGTTCCCAAGAGATCAATGAATAACTTTAACGCGGACTCAGGCTTGAACCCGCCACCATCAAATATTCCTAACATGTCCTTAATCTTATTGAGAATTCCTATAATCTGATTTACTGTTTCACCATCTATTCCCAGAGCATTTCCAACATACTTGAGCAATAATCCCAAGAGCTTGTCGACCACGAATCCTAGAGTGCCTTGAAGACCACTATTATTAGGGAGGAAACTAAATATTAGATCTTGTAAAGCCGCTGCTGATTGCACATCATTTCTTGAAACATCAGTCCGTGATACCACATCGCCAATTTTAGCACCTGGTAATTGATAAATGCGGAAAGGTAACTGAGCACCTGCTACTTGGTGGATTCTTTCGGGGTTCTTTTCTTGAAACTCCTTCATAAATCGTTCTTTTGCCCGTGGATCTGGAACACCTAACTTATCCTTAGGTTGGAAATTCCTCTCCAGCACTTCATTAATGTTTTCTGCAAAGAATCTCGTGGCAACAATTTGAATATCACGACCAGCAAGACGATAACCATCTTCAGCTTCTTCCAAGATGGCTGCCACTTCCCATATGGCATAATTGAATGCAATCTGAGCATCCATGACTTCTGTAGATTTCTCCACGTGTATCTTATTTTCTGACGGTAACTCCAACCCCCTCAAGGCATCAAAAGCTTGTTTCCCATTCCCGCTTGCAAGAACGTGATGCGCTGAGGATTTCGTGGTGATGAGGCTGAAAAACAATTTCCACGAGGCAAAATCATTACCCAATTTCACCCCCTCTAAAGTCGTTTGATACACGTGAATGAAGGCCATGCTTTTACTGTTACGACGTAATTGAAATTCTAGAGTATCAAGAGATATTACTGGACGCAACATCGTATTTTTATAAATCTGCACTAGATTGTCATGGAGATTCCACGCCGTGTTGTTAGTTATTCGGTTTGTAGGATCATAAAGAATGACAATAGGTCTCGGCAGGTCATGCGCGACATCCTCAATCACACCATCTGACCCATTCGTGGAAAAAGGCTGAACAAAGTTTGCCTTGGCACTAGCTGCTGCAGCACCACTAATCAAGAAGAGCATGATAAACATTATGGAAAGTACTTGCAAGAAATTAACTTTCAGTTTTTTTGCTTTTTTCTCAGAACAAGTTATCTTCGAAACGTTCATTTAGTTTCCTCCATCAGCAACATGTTCCTTAATTCAAGGAGTTTACATGCTTGTAACTTATTTTTCGTCCTCATGAGGTAAGGGATTCTGGAAAGGTCAAGGAAATGAGACAAGAAGTATAACCTCCGTCTCTCAACGAGTAGAATATAAAATAATCGTGATAATTGAAGCAGAAACCATGGATTCCAATGATTTCTCATACCTTTTAGGCATACCTAGCACCGACAGCTTCGAGTAGGTATGCTTTTTCGACTGTAGAGAAGAGGCTATATTATGGTACATGAAGACACTATGAAATGCTCACTAGCCTATATACTTTGATGCGGCGCTAGACCATGAGACATACTGCCTACTTCTCTACTGCCTTATTTAAGAGTGCTAATGCTATGTGGATGGTTTGTAGATGCTTTAAAAATCTTTTCAAATCACCTTCCAAAAAATTAAAAACTCATCGTTATTAAAAAAAACGATAAAAAAGATAAAATCACCTGAAGTTACCTTTTCACGAGAATTAGTCTTCACCCATCAACATCGCTTTCTCGAGAGACAGCATTGAGTAAAAGAAATAACGTTCCCGGGACAGACACTCAAGAATCTCTCTGAAAGTATGAGAGTTTTGCAAGTTTTGAAGAGAAGAAGAATTACTAACAACGAAAGTCTTGAAAAAAGAATCCTTGTTAAACCTATTAAACCGGATGTCGATTGCCCCAACTCGAGTCATGATGCCTCCAACTGATAGATATATCAATAAAAATTGTAATTTCAGATCCTTTTGTAAATTAGCCTAGCCTAACAATCCACTTTCTTCTTGTAATGACATCTGCACGCATTGTTTACAATGTACACGCATTTTTTTATCCCTCAGCTCATCATGGCAAATTGGGGGTGATTTGTATGAACACGAAAAACATTCCTTACAAGGCAATTGGATTGGGTCTTCTCGTCGTTCTCATCATCATGGCTGGAAGTTTCTTGGCGTTTCAGTCATTATTCAAGTCATCTCCAGATGAATTAGTCGTAGGAGAGTTTGTCGGTGGCCTGACCACGATGAGTATCATGCGTAATCAAGGGTTATGGGAAAAATATGATGTAACGGTCGTCGTCAAGCAATTCACGACCCCAAACGCTCTAGCTACAGCTCTAATTAAAGGAGAAGTTGATGTCACGACTGGAACACCAGAAACGTACGCACGACTGAATGAAGCTTCCAACATCACGTTTCGGATAATTGGAGTGGAATATACATTGTTACAGCAAGTTCTTGTCCGAAACGATTCTGGAATTAATTCTATTACCGACTTACAAGGAAAAAAGATAGGAGTGCTCACGGCAAGTGGGACGTATGCCTTGTTTCAGTCATTAATGGACAAGGTACATGGAATCGATGATGTAGAATCTTATTTTCAAGTCGTCAATGGCTTTCCAGGTGCATTGATTGACAGCCTCATCAACAAGGAAATAGATGCCGCCATTTTGTGGGAACCCGACATCTCCAAGGCAAAAACACTCGATGAAGATCTGAAAACATTAGTTACTTTCGAAGATCTATACAAGCAAGCAACTAACTCAACCGAAAGTGCACCCATGGTCCTATGGTTCGCTTCAAATAAGGCAATTTCCGAGAAAGCAGAACTCATTCAACGATTCTTGGAAGCTCAGCAAGAAGCGGTTCAAATCATTAAAAATGACGTTGAAAAAGCAAAAACTAGCCTTTTAAATGACCAAAATCTAGGTCTAGATCAAACGAGCGTGGGACTCCTGTATGAAGCTGTCAAGGACAAGTTTATGGAATACACGCTCACCACGAACGTGAAAACAGCAATTCGAAATGCTTGGAATGTCTTTTATAATGATGGCAAAAGCACTTACCTAACTCAAGACCCATCAACCTTGCCAGATTCCGTGTTTTGGGAGGCGAACTAGATTTTGCGCTCTAATGCAATGAAAGTAATGCAAGATCGAGTCCGACTGGCTGGAAAGGTTCGTCTTTTTCGCCAGTTGATCTCGAACTTCATCATTTTCTTCCTATTTTTCTTTAGTTGGTACTTGTACTACCAATTCTCCGAGAAGTCATTACTTTTGCCTTCTCCCTTGAAAGTGTTGGATGCTTTTCTCACTGTCATGGAAAGTAATCTCATCATCTCAAACGTGACAGTGACGTTTTTGCGCTCATCCGTGGGTTTTCTCTTGTCATTATCCATGAGTGTGCTCTTGGCAATCTTCATGTGGCAAAACAAAACAATCAAGGAATTCTTGCATGACTTCGTGATTTTCATCCAGTCCATTACTATCATTGTCTGGATTATCATTTTCTTGGTGATGTTTGGCCTCACTAGTAACTGGCCAGCTACTTTGGTGGCCACCATCGTTAGCTTTCCTCTCATGCTCAACAACTTAGAAAAAGGAATTGAAAACGTGGATGATAAGCTCATTGAAATGGTTAAAGTCCATGGTGCCACAGCTGATGACATCATTTTTGATGTGGTGATGCCGTCTCTGAAACCTTACCTTTTTTCTGGTGTCAGAAGCGGCATGAGCATGGCCCTAAAGGTATCAGTCGTGGCTGAAGCATTCACGTCTAGTAAGGGGATTGGATATCAAATAATGGTCAATTTTAACTTGTTTCATTATGAGTTAGCATTTGCATGGGCTCTTCTCATCATTTCATTACTGATCTTGTTTGATTGGACGCTCATGTGGATTTTTGAAACACCTCCAGGAACAGAATGAAAAATTGTTCTCTGAATATGAACATGAATGTCCACAAGTTGGTGTCAGATAAATGACAACAATAGTCATTGATGGTTTAACCAAGAAATATGGAAAGAAAACTGTTTTTAATGACTTTTCTCTAACCATCCCTAGCAACAGACTAACGTGTATCATGGGACCAAATGGTTCTGGAAAGACTACTCTTCTGAAAATCATTGCTGGAATTGAGCCTTTTCAACGAGGACAGGTACAAATTGGTGATTCTTCTTCTTTCAATACTAATCAACCGTCCCACTCTTCCACCAAGAAACTAGCATTTGTATTTCAAGAGCCAAGACTCTTACCATGGAAAACAATCTTGCAAAATGTTACTTACGGACTCAAGACGCGAGGAATTCCCAAGCAAGAACGCGAAAAACTCGGACTAGATATCTTGAGAGAATTTGGTTTAGCTTCCATGGCTCAAGCTTTTCCTCATCAACTCTCAGGTGGAATGCAACAAAAAGTTAACCTCGCGAGGGCATTAATTACCGAACCTGACGTGCTATTACTGGACGAGCCCTTTAACAATCTAGATATCGTGATTATTGAAGAAGTCGTATCTTTGTTACAAGAACTCCACGAGTCCAAGCGCATGACCATTCTCATGGTCAATCATTATCTAGAACTCTCATCAAAACTTTGTGATCAAATTGTCTTCTTGGATGGAAGTAATTTGGGAAGCCCTCTCGTGATCTCCAAGATGAATGAGCAATATTTCGACCAAGAAGTCAAAAATGCTTTCCATCAACTCCAAATTCAACATCTTCCAAGACGAATCACGAGTTTACTCGCATCCGTGGAAGAATCATGCAGTAGGGAGCCTATCACTGCTGGTCTGATGAATAACAACTAATTACTGAAAGAATGAGATAAGTAATGAGAATAAATGAATGAAAGGAAGACAGAAAGAAAGGAAGGAAAGGTGATCATGGCTTATAAAGATTTAAGAAGCTATCTACAAGTCATTGAACAAGTTGGCCTGTTAAAACGAATAAAAACAGAGGTTGACCCTCATCTTGAAATCACGGAAATCACGCATCGCGTGACGAGGGCAATGGGCCCTGCCTTACTTTTCGAGAATGTCAAGGGCCATGACATTCCGGTAGCCATTAACTTGTTTGGAAACCATCAATTATTACGACATGCCTTTCAAGTAAAGGATATGGACGACTTAGGAAAAAACATCTCTAACTTGCTGAAATTCAAACCTCCAAAAAGCTTGCTTGGCAAAATTTCAGCATTAGGAAAGATCAAGGAACTCGCTTCCATTCCACCACGGATGACATCCAAGGCGCCTTGTCAAGAAATTGTGCTTGAAGGAGATTCTGCCTCTCTAGACATTCTCCCCATTCTCACGTGCTGGCCAAAAGATGCGGGTCCCTACATCACACTTCCAATGGTCATTACGAAAAACCCCGAAACAGGAGCTCGCAACGTGGGAATGTATCGTCTCCAAAAAGTTGATTCCAAGACGCTGATGATGCATTGGCAGTTGCACAAGGGGGGAAATGAACATTATGAAATAGCCAAGAAACGCGGCGAAATCATCCCAGTTGCCATAGCTCTAGGAGCAGATCCTGTCACGATGTACGCTGCATCAGCTCCCTTGCCTCCAGAATTTGATGAATTCGTGTTTTCTGGATTCTTGAGAGGGAAACCCGTCAAGCTTACCAAGACAATTGGCAGCGATCTTGAAGTTCCGGCATTTGCTGAGATCGTGCTCGAAGGATACGTGAACCCTAATGAAGAGCTGGACCTTGAAGGCCCTTTCGGGGATCATACTGGTTTTTATTCCTTGCCAGATTACTATCCACGCTTTCACCTTGAACGGATTACCATGAGAAAAGATCCCATTTACCCCACCACCATCGTGGGTGTACCGCCTCAAGAAGACTATTACTTGGGTTACGCAACGGAACGGATCTTTCTACCGTTTCTGCAGTTATTTCTCCCAGAAATCGTGGACTATCATATGCCGCCTGAGGGAATTTTCCATAATCTTGTATTCGTTTCCATCAAGAAGAGATACCCTGGTCACGCTTACAAGGTAATCAACGGAATTCTCGGAATGGGCCTGATGAGCTTGTCCAAAATCGTCATTGTTGTAGATCATGACGTGAACGTGAGGAATCCAAAGGAAGCTTGGTGGTACGCCTTGAATAACATTGATCCAGAACGTGATATCGTATTTACCAAGGGTCCCATTGATGCCTTGGATCATGCCAGCCGTGGTTTTGCCTTTGGATCTAAGATGGGCATTGACGGAACAAGAAAATGGCCTGAAGAAGGATTCACGAGGGAATGGCCTGAAAAAATCGAGATGTCAAGAGAAATTAAGGAACTTGTCACGAAAAAATGGCCTGAATATGGGATTAAACTTCCTTCTCCAGTATTCGAATACTCCTACATCATGGAAAATTGGCATTTCAGTTCTCCCTCCGAGAAAGTGCTTACTCATAATGATGAAGATGATGAGAATGAAGAAAACTGATATCATCGAGGATGCTAATGAATCAGATGAAACTCAAGATTTAGGGGTCAATGTTATCAAAAAATGACTGTTAGTGGATGAATGAATAAGGTGAACGCCTTGGATGCAACACGTTTTCAAAAAAAAGGAATATCACGAATCTTCTTCCGAATCAATGATCGAATGATGACCTATGCTCATTTCATCAAGCTTAGTCACACCATTTTTAGCCTTCCTTTTGCATTGGTGGCGTTAGTGGTGGGACAGCAATATCATCGCCGATCTGTTAGTCTAGATATCATTATAGGGGTCATCCTATGTCTAAGCTGTCTTCGAGCATCTGCTATGATCTATAACCGTCTCAAGGATCGTGACATTGATGCCTTGAATCCACGAACGCAACATAGAGAATTGGTCAGCGGAAAAATCACCGTTCATGAGGCACAGACCCTTTTGGTAGTTACCACCCTAGCTTATCTTGGATTTAGTTTCTACATTGACCTACCATGGCCAATCACCCTGATTTTTCTCTTCACCACGTGGTCTTATTCACACGCCAAGCGTTTTACCTGGGGTTCCCATTACTGGCTGGGTTTAGCTCTTGCCGGAGCGCCCCTTGGTACGTGGTTAGTCGTGACTCACACGATAGATGCAGCAGCTCTCGTGCTGAGCATGGCCGTGATGTTCTGGGTCGCTGGTTTTGATATCTTGTATTCTCTTCAAGATATCGAGTTCGACGCAAAGCATGGACTTCATTCCATTCCAACACGATTTGGCTCAAGAAATGCTCTATTAATCAGCAGAGCTTCCCACATCATCACGATCTTTCTGCTGATCTTCTTCGGCATGTTAACAAAACTAAATTGGCTCTATTTTATGGGAACTTTCATTTTCGCAACTGGCATTGCCCATGAACATTCAATCGTGAAAGAAAATGACCTTTCACGCATCAATCAGGCCTTTTTCACGACAAATGGAATTCTTAGCGTGATGTTTTTCATGTTCTCATGGGCATCCGTGCTGTTATTTTATTTTTAGTCCTCATTTTTTTATTTATCCGTGAGATCCCCACGTGTGAATGAATTAATCGTGACTTGAAGGTGAAAGATCAATGCCAATGTATGTTTACATTCTGGAACCCATTGTTCCACGTCCTCAAAAAGAGCCTATCGTCCAACAACACCTACACTATCTTGAAAGATTGAAAAGAGAAAACAAATTAATTTGTTCAGGTCCTTTTGCTGATAAGTCTGGTGGATTAGTATGCATCGCTGCTAATTCCCTTGAAGAGGCAAGAACCATTGCTAACTCTGATCCATTCATCGTGAACGGGGTTGATCGAATCGTTTTCTTGAAAGAATGGATTGGGACCTTTCAAGAAAAAGTTTGTCAGATGCTCAATAAAGAAAAGCACCCGTGACCAGGGTAATCCCACGAGGGCTCGTGTTTTATCCTCGATTTTCGTGGAGAAACCATGGCCTCACGGGTGACGCGATGCCGATGCTTGAAAGCCACGCATCACCGACGTGATGACGTGATCGGAAAAACAGAAG
>JAJRXH010000475.1 GCA_024276395.1 archaeon | reverse complement strand
GGATTTGGTCCTGTTTTGGCTAAAAAGGAATCACAATCTCAATTGGACGATCCCATTGCAAAATTTACTTCACCTCGCTTGAACAAGAACGAAATTTTCAACTCAAGTCGATTCATAGATGGGCTTGAATCACAATCGCTATCATGTGAGCAGCTCTTATCAGTGAGTAGTTATTTCGGTGGGAATGGCACAGATAGTGTTTTTGATGGAAGATTAGATTCTGATGGGAATTTCATCGTTGGTGGTAAGACTTCTTCCAATGACTTTCCGACCATAAATGCTTTTGATGACACTTACAATGGGATAGAGGATTCTTATTTAACAAAATTTGATGACAATTTCTCCATCTCATGGAGCACCTATTTCGGTGGATCTAGCTCTGATGTAATAGAAAGCATTGCCGTTGACGATTCTGATAACATCATTGTCACGGGAAGGACACAATCTTCAGATTTTCCAACAGTTAATGCCCTTTATGACACTATGAATGGTTCTGTTGATGCATTCATTGCTAAGTTTGATAGGAATGGCACGTTGCTATGGAGCACCTACTTGGGAGGTACAAGCAATGAGCAAGAGACATTTGTTGGCGTTGATTCGTTCGGTAACATTCTTGTAGCTGGTGTCACTCTTTCTTCAGATTTTCCCCTAAAAAATCCCTATAATTCAACATTTGGAGGTGTTTCTGATGTGTTTGTTGCCAAGTTCACGGCTGATGGTGATATGATTTGGAGCACGTTCCATGGTGGTGCAAATGGTGATTATGTTCATGACATTACCGTTGATTCTAGAGGAAACGTGATTGTAGTCGGTGTGACGTTATCTAGTGATTTTCCAATATTTAGAAGTGCTTCTCCATTCTCTCGAGGGGGATTTGATGCATTCATTCTCAAGTTTGCTCCGGATGGTGATTTAATATTTAGTGGAGTATTTGGTGGATCATCAAATGATTTTGCTGATTCAGTAACAGTCGATGAAGATGACAATCTTTACGTGAGTGGATCAACGGCTTCAACTGATTTTCCGGTGTCATTTTCCGGCATCTCGAACGTGTATGGTGGGGGGTCTCTTGATGGCTTCGCCCTTTATTTCAATTCTAAGGGAACCTTGTACTGGAGCACGTATCTAGGTGGTATAGATGGCGATATTGCGTCATCAGTGATGTTTAACTCAGATGGCGAACTTTTGGTAGTGGGAAGAACAAAATCAGCTGATTTTCCAGTGTTTGATGGCTATGACATGTTTCAAGAAGGCATGGGAAATGATGATGCTTTTTTGGTTAAAATATCTGATCAGCAATTACAATGGGGTACGTTTTTCGGTGGAACAAAGACGGATGCGGCAAAGATCGTGTTGCCCACCTCTAGTGGTGAACTCATCGTCATTGGTTATTCCGAGTCTGATGACCTTCCTGTAAAGAATGCCTTTAATTCTACCTCGAATGGAGATAGAGATCTCTTCATGGCCAAGTTTTTTGATAGTAATGGTGATTTTGATCAAGATGGTCTCACTAACTATCTTGAGGGACAAGTCGGTACAAGCATCAATGATCCTGATACTGATTCCGATGGGATGCCTGATGGTTGGGAATATCAAATGGGTCTCGATCCATTAACACCAGCTGATGATGATGACGATTTTGATTCCGATGGGATGCCTGATGGTTGGGAATATCAAATGAGATTAAATGCGAGTAATCCATCAGATGCTATTGAAGATGCTGATTCAGATGCCCTACTAAACATGCAGGAATTTCTCTTGGGATTAGATGCAAGAGACGCAGATACGGACAAAGACTTTCTCCTAGATGGAGATGAAGTGATGAACACCTTTACAAATCCCTTGTCTAATGATACGGATGCTGATGGCATCTTGGATGGTCTTGAGGTTCTCTTTTACCATACTAATCCTTTGAAATCAGACACTGATGGTGATGGAATTTCTGATTCGGAAGAAATCCTCCAAGGGACCAACCCTCTTGAATCAACTAATGGCTCCAGCAATGATGCCAATGGGGATGAAAATCAAAGTAATGATAATGACTCAATGACAAATCAAACGAATCAAGGAGAATCTGATTCTCAGAATGGTCTAATGGATACAGCAACAAGTTTGGCACCTCTCGCTCTCATTGGCCTCGTGGGATTAGTTGCTGGATTAGTAATTGGACGGAAAATTGGTAATGGATAACTCTATCAATTTTTACCTTTTTTCCGATGATTGATATTTTTCGTTTTTTTGTTTCTGAAAAAACATGCCCGTGATGATGGATCACGAACGGCATTCTTTTGCCTTGATGATCCTACATTCTTTTTTGCTTGGAGAAACTTTTGATTTTTTTCGAGTGGCTCCGATGGATTTTGTAACACGATTTGTAGTACAATTTTTCATTACAAACCTCCTTTTCATTCTTTTGTTACACGTTCTAATATCCACTTGTATCCCCAGAAGAGCTTTTCCGGTAGATTTGGCTCTTCTAACCAAGATTTTGAACGTGTTGTTCTTTTTGAGATCCATTGATGGTTTCATGTTGTCGGGCAAGCATTAGTTCAATTTCAGTTGCTTTGGTATGATTTCGCAGAATTTCCACCAGATTTGATTGCCAGATAGATGAAGTGTTGGGAATCTTTTACTCTTTTTGTTCGGCCAAATTCAATGATTTTATGGACTAATAATCCTTATTTCGAAGCATATCGTAAAGAGTGTGACATCATCCTGCGGTGCGTCATCCTTGAAGTATCTTGTCAGGTCAGTTAAAGAAACTGATAAATCTTGTTTTATGCCAGACTTCTTGAGAAATCCCTTAACTTCCTTTAATCTTGAATCACAAATGTGCAATACTGTGGTCTTCCAGAATTCACTCCAAGTGGATCCTTTTAAGTCAGTGATATTTACGAGAAATAGATTTTTTGCTGCCACGATTTCTGAGTCATCAAGAGAAGCTAAAGTACCATTAGTGTCTCTAGCTGAACCCAGAAAATGTCATCAGATCAGTTGATTTGACTTGAAAGAACTTGATGTGGCATGTTCCCATAATTTCGATGAACTCGATGTCAAGGTCTGTTTTTTCCTTTGCTTCGCGGATGACTGCCGTTTTGATATTTCCACTAAATTAAATCAGTCCTACTGGCAAGTTCCAATCTTTCATATCCGTTCTCTTGGTCACTAGGATGATGTTGGTACGACCCTGTTCCAAAATAATAACCACTTCACCAAGGCTCGTCATCTGGAAGCAATCGTGGTCGGCATTGGACTCATTGGATCGTTTAATTTGAATTCAGGAATGATTTCATTACCAGCAAGAATTAATTTCTTTTAATTCATCGTTAGAAGGTTTTTCGATAACTTGTTTCATTGATTTTTTCCATTTCTTTGAGTTTTTTATCTTTGAGTTTTTTTCGAAAAAAAACAGTAGTGTTTCCAATTCAAAGTTCATCTAGGTAAAGTAACTACTGATGACTAAAAGAGAGAATCGCGAAAAGAGAGAATGACTGGATCAGCAGCTAGAAATTTGGCTACCGAAGAAAAATGAAGAGAAAGGACAGAAAATGTGTCTTGAGTTGTTGCTTTTCTTGGAAGAATTTATTCTTCTTTCTTCTCTTCTTCTGCTTCGCTTTCAGATTCTTCTTCAAGTTCAAGTTCATCAAAATCGATGGGTTCTGGTGGTGGGGTAGTGAACATGGTAAAGCCGATCCAGAAGATGATGAAAAGCACCATCATCGTGGCTACCCAGACGGAGAGCATGACGGCATCTTCGGGGCTTAAGATGAACAAGGGCTTTAACATGTCATAGATTTGCGAGAATTGATCTCCAGCGAGAAACTTTTGCACGAGCGTCAAGATGGTAAACCAAATCATACCGATGAGACCGAAAAGTAGGATGATAAGTCCATAAATTTTTTCTTTGTTCATGATAATTCAACTCCACATCATTTTCACGAAATGCTAGCATGCAGCTTTTACACGAGGATGAATATTGCGTGATGGAAGGCTGCGTGCTAAATGTTACTCAATTGCCACTTACCATGAACACCTTAAAGTTTTTTTGCTCCGAGCATGTTACGTGGCTTGAGAAAGAGCTTCATTGAGTTGTCTGAATAGTTGTTCTCTTTCTTGAATGAGTTGTTCTCTCTTCTTAGTTAATACCTGTTTTTTTTCGATATTTCGATTAATGTCCCTTTCAATCCGAGAAAGACGGTCAAGAATTGATTGGAGGTGTTTGATTTCAGTTAATTGCTCTAAAGACTCTTTTAGTTCCATTTTTTTCCGTAGTTCGCCTTGTAGTTTTAGGAATTGCTTGGCTTCTTCACTTTCCGTCAGGTATTGTTGGAAATGCTTGAGAGAACCTTGGAATTCTTCATCGTACCATTTCATGTTCTTGATTGATTCTTCGGCATTCATTAAGAGATATTCAACGAGAGGTTTCCAGTGCTTGATGAGTTCCTCCGAAAATCCCACGGAATTGTCGCCATGCCATTGTTGTAGTTCCTTGAAAAACT
>JAJRXH010000474.1 GCA_024276395.1 archaeon | reverse complement strand
AAGTCCATCTTCACTCATCTTGACGGCTACTTTAATGGATTTACGGTCAATAGATGTGTTGATGACCTTGGCTCTCACTATATCTCCATTTCTTATGGTTTTGCCAGTTTTGGAACCGAGTAGGATGCCATGTTGCGTTCTACTAACAAGTCTAAATTTTTCTTTGGCTTGAATTTGTGATATGTGGCACAATACATCGACACATCCAGTACGGATGAATACCCCATAACGCGTGACCTCTGTGACTTCACCTTGTAGGATTTCCCCTTGTTTTGGCATGTAGGTCACGGCTTTGAACCGTACTTGATGGTAGGTGGCTCCGTCACCTGGAATGATTTTTCCCAGTCCGATTTCCACTACATCAATCACGGCAACTATCATGCCATAAGAGGGGTTAACTGTGTTTTCAAATTGTTCTTCGCAAATTTGTAGTGCGACTTTTTTTAATGGCTCATTAAATTGACTGGGGGGTATGCGCACGGTTTCTATAATTTCTGTTTCATGATACATGGAAAAATCCCTCTGAGATACTTACCCTTCGTGGCCACGACAATGTTATTGCATTAAATAATTAGAGAGCTAGAAGAGGAAAACTACACGTGGATGGTTTCAAGTATATCATTCACGTGTAACTTTTTAATGGTGTTGCTGATTGAGACCACGAGAATTGAATGACTGATCTTTTTTGAATAGAGTAATGATGTCCTCGGGTTGATAAAGTTGGTGAATGAGAAGAATGATAAAAACTAAATATGCTGATCAGAATATTTTATTCTTTTTTGAAGAATTAAAGGACTGTACGAACAAAAGATATTTGGCTTTTTACCGAAAAGGGTAAAATGGTGAAAAAGGAGGCATGTTTTTATGACAACGACAGAAAGAACAGAAAATTATGAAGTGAAAGATATGTCCTTGGCTGAACTGGGTCACAAGCGAATGGCATGGGCCGCATCGCGGATGCCCGTTCTTCAAGAAATCAAGGAGCGTTTCAAGAAGGAACAACCTTTTAAGGGAGTTACCATAGGAGCTTGTCTTCATGTTACCAAGGAAACATCACAACTGTGCGAGGTATGGTTAGCTGGTGGTGCAAGGGTTTATCTTGCAGCTTCGAATCCCTTATCAACGCAAGATGACGTGGCGGCGGCCTTGTCCGAAAAAGGAGTTCACGTGTTTGCATGGAAAGGAATGGATACCGAGGGATATTATCGATCCATAGCTAACGTGATTGCGGCAAGACCTCAGATTACCGTTGATGATGGTGCGGATCTTGTTGGCCTTTTGCATAAGTTGGCCATGAAAGATGAAGATGCAATTGAAGTGAAAATTGCTCGAAAAGTATTAGGGAGCGATTCATCATGGATTGAAGATGTGTGGGCTGGGTGTGAAGAAACTACCACGGGGGTCATCCGTTTACGTGCCATGGAAAAAGATGGAGCTCTCAAATATCCCATTTTGGCAACTAATGATACTCCAACAAAATGGGAGTTTGATAACATTTGGGGGACCGGGCAAAGCACCTGGGATGGAATCATTCGGGCCACGGGCGATCTAATTGCAAGTAAGGTGGTCGTGGTAGCAGGATACGGGCATTGCGGACGTGGTGTTGCCATTCGTGCGCGTGGATTGGGTGCACGACGCGTGATTGTTACGGAGATTAATCCCCATCGTGCCTTGACAGCAGCAATGGAAGGATTTGAGGTAATGCCAATGGAGGAAGCTGCATCTCTTGGCGATATCTTCGTGACAGCAACTGGATGCAAGGATGTTTTACGGAAAGAACATTTCGAGAAAATGAAAGATGGAGTTGTTCTTGCGAATACAGGTCATTTTAATGTTGAAATTTCTATTAAAGATCTTGAATCTTTGGCTACCTCCGTTGAAGAGGTTAAACCCTTGGTAGATGCGTATCAGATGCCTAATGGCAATAAGATTTTCTTGCTGGCACAAGGGAGATTGGTAAATCTTT
>JAJRXH010000032.1 GCA_024276395.1 archaeon | reverse complement strand
TGGCGATGGAATCGTTGATGTTCCTTATCCAAGTGACAATGTATCTATCATAGACCCTTATCCTCTTACAACGCTACCTGACTCTCCCCCAGAACATCTGATTGGTCAAGTTAGGCTCGTAAATCCATCCGATGGAGAAGTCATCACAGACTCCTTGGTTCCCGTGGTGTGGACTACAGTTAATGATTCGTGGAATCATTCCGTCAAGTATGATCGCTTCATTTCCATTTCATTTAATTCAACTAATGAGTCAGAACTCGTATTGGACATTCAAGATACTGATTATTCATTAGAGGTAGCTAATTATCTAAATGGCTCAGTCATTCACCTTAGAGTCATTGTTAAGGATCTAACTGGTGTTTCTTCTGAAAGCACGCCATTTTCCATCATTCTATTCGTCATTAACGAATCATCTCAGAATTCAAGTTCAGCACAACTAGATAATCCACAAGAACTCACATCTTGGCTAAACATTTTCATCTTTGTTGGAATGATGACGATTTTTTTCCTACTGAAATCATTGAATGGGTGTAGGAAACGAAGAGAACATTGATCTTTTGAATTATCGGTGATGAGAGGACGATTCCTATTAGTCTTTCATTCTCATTTCTGTTTTTTTTTTCCATTCTCCATGCACGGTGAATGCAAGCTTTTATCTTTCTTTTCTTTTTTGTCATGAGGGTTGATGGATCTTTTACATTGGATGTTTTGATGTTTTATATGGCATCCGGTTCGAGTAATTTTTCTAATTGTTCTTTTTGTCGTTTCTTGTATTTTTGCAATTGGATTAGACGCGTCACGATGAAGATTAGAGGCGTGCCAATGACTCCCACGATGATGGTCGTTCGAAGAAGGGAGAAATATTCAATGTTCAGATCATGAATGGTGATGGTATAATTACTGTCCACGACGGGATCTGGATAACCTTCGACGGGCATCCATCGGTATTTCAAGAGACGGTAAGGATGATCGGATCCTCTCGTGAGAGTAATCCGCTTGTAGTCAGTTTTAAGCCAATTATCGAATAGACTCGTGTGTCCTCTAGTGGGATCTGCTGGAAGTAGGCCAACACCTTCAAGATAGAACATAGGATAGGCATGAGCAACCGCTCCGTCATCTGTTGTTTCAAACCCAGGCGCAAAGTCTGCCAGCCATGCCGTGTGTCCTATTGCAGGAATGCCATTTGCACGAAGGAGGGCAATGAATAACGTGTTGTATTCGTCACAGTCACCGTATCCATTTCTAAGGGCAAATGAGGCTCCGCGGACCGAGCTAAGGAGCTTGTAGCGAATGTAAGTGGAGCTAAAGTTATAGGCTTCAAAAGCGATTTCTAAAGGATCACGTGCATGAGCTGCAAGGGTAGATGCAACTTGTTGTACAAGTGGGTCTGTTGGATCAGCTAATGGATCATAAGCCGTGTAGAGCTTGTAAATGGGTGAACTTGTATTGAATGTCGGCTTGTAATTTAGCTGGACCGTCGTGTAATCAAGGAAATTCAATGTGAGATTGGCATGGAATTGTAAATCTAATGTTTGATTTACTGCAAATGAGTCAAATTCATACCACGCAAACTGATTGTCATATTCATCCGTGGTGGTTCGATTTGGGGGTGTATCTATTCTAAGGTCATGTACGACTTGCACGGGCTGCCAGTCTTTAAGTAGGGCCAATCGTATGGATACGAAGGTCAAATTGAGAGGACCTCGATTTACAAGTCGGAATCTATAAGTTAATTGAAAGTTTGCTTGTCCTTTTAGAGGATTAGTAGTTTCATCTTGATAAATGACGATTCCTCCACCTAACACGATAATCATCATTAGAATGACGAATGAGAATTTTGAAAACTGATTTTCGAAGAGAAATCGTAACGATTTCACTATTTTGTCCTTTTTTGTCATGACCGTTTTCATCATGTTGACCTCGTTCAATCTTTGTTTTGTCTCTTACGTGGAGGTTGGTTTAATGATCTTCATTTCCATTCATTTCTTCTTCGTTCAATAGAGTTCTTTCCCATTCATTTCTAGCTAGATCAATACCCATTCGTGCAGATCGTGTTGGAGATAATTGAGTGGCGTCTAAATCGTGTTCTTCTATGAACTTAAAGCGATTCAACAGACTTGATTGGTTCACATTTTGTATTTCTAGACCAGGACGCTTGTTTATTTCTAATACGAGAATTCTTTGGTGGTGATCGATTACAATATCAACACCAGCATATCCTAATCCAGAACTTTTTTGTGCTTGACATGCAATGGCAAGAATTTCTTGCCATTGTTCAAATTGGAATCCAATAATTTTCTTGCCCGTATCTGGATGTTTCTGCAATGGAATGCTTTTTTTCTCGGCTCGAAAGATGATACCTTTGGAGATGCTAATGGCTGCCCCGATGGCTCCTTGTTTTAGATTTGCCTTTCCATGGCTCTCGCTGGTTGGTAATCGTGCCATTGCCATTACTGGAATGCCTCTAAAAATGATGACTCGGATATCTGGCAATCCTAATGAGATTCTTGCAAGATCTGGATGAACCGTGATCTTTTCCTCAATGATGACGATATCTTTATCCGCCTTGGTCACGCTGGTCATGAATTCTCCTTGTAAGATCTTGATGATGTGATCTTCAATAGCTTTAGG
>JAJRXH010000473.1 GCA_024276395.1 archaeon | reverse complement strand
GAGAGTTTTGGAAAGATCTAAGTGTACTATTTTTTAATGGATCATGTTGCTGGAAAAGTTTTTCTAACATGGTGAGACAGTTCTTTTCTCTTCAGGCGACTCTTAATAGCCTGTTTTCGACAAAATTTCAGTCATTACTGTTCTAGTGAGATGGTAAGACTTTTATTTTGATTCATTAAGGGTAAATTCCTTTTTGCTTATGAAAGGAATGAAAAACTATTATTAGCTGCCATAACTGGAAAAAGCAATCATTTTATCATATTTGAGTTGAGATTTTTTTCATTCTTTTTTATCACCACTGGGATTCAAGGAAGGGATTGAGATGGTGGATTTCTTTCAGTGTGGGAATAATGATCGTGATGATTAAGTCCTCAATATTCCGGCACGAATGAAAAAGTGTTCCACAAACTAATTAAATTACCATTACTATTAACATCCTGGAGAAAGTTTGATTTTACTCTTTCCCGAAAAGAGCTGCGAATCTACTCTAGAAAATAGACTACTCTAAAGTATAAATCAGGAAGAATGCGGAAAAATTGATGGTGAAAAAAAATGCAAAGTAAGAAAATAAATGGAACAAAAAGAATGTTAGTTCCATTGTTGTTATTGTTAGTAATGGGAACGAGCTTCCTATTTCTAGCGAATTTCCATCTCGTTGCTGCGGATGATAACAATGGTGACAATGACAACAATGGTTCAAGTACCTCTACTAATGATGCTAATAATCATGACAATGATAACGGGGACAGTCATGATGATGCTGGAAGTACTAATGAGGGGGAACATCATGACGACGAAGCAATGCATGAAGAAAGAGAAGTAAAAGTTTCAAAATCTGGACAAGAAGTTGAAATCGAGTCGGAACTGAAAAATGGCACGAATAAGGACAAGGTTGAATTGCAGATCAAGGCACATGAAGATGTTGAGGTGAAGCTCAAGTACAAGACTGAATCGAGCACTGCCGAATACAAGGTCGAATTTCGAGTGGAATTCAGAGAAATCATTGAATATCTCGATAATGATACCACTGGCAGTGGTTATCAGCCAGGAGTCGATACGATCGTGAGTCGCTACCGCATTGGTGACCATTTAGGGAATGACATCAATTATACCATACAAACCATTAATAATGCCCAAGTACATATCTTTGAAATAACAACAACTGATGGCGTGTTCACGGTAACATTCAAGCTACCTGAGGCCGTGCTTAATGTGAGTAAAGGTGTGGTGTTGACTCCAAATGCCTTGAAAATCGATGTGGAAATCAATAATTTCCCCTATCAAGGAAGTGACACGAGTTTATCTTTATTAACGAAAGTGAAGACAAAGACAAAGTACGAAATGAAAGATCACACGGAACATGAAGATCTTGGAATTAGTGCCAATGAATCTGAGTTAGCATTGCCAGCCCCAGATAACTCTACGGCAGGCTTCTTTTCATGGGCCGAGACTGCCAGCGCTGATGGACAAACGATCTCAGTGGTGAACACTCGACCACTGCCAGATACAGGGGATGACGGTGATGAAGATCATGAAGCTGGCGAAGAAAGCCGAGTGATCTATTTCTCTTTCATTGCAGTACAGCCTAAAAACATTTACTGGGATCCGAAGGTCGGTGTACTAACTGCTCATTATCTAGTTTCATTATTAGAGAATGTTGATGCGGGTGGCATCTTCGGCTTTGAGTTCATTGCCGTGCTTGCTGCCTTTGGCTTTGTTAGTGTTACTGTTTTACAACGAAAATATCGTCGAAAATGAGTGATTGGGGTATAATATATAGGAAATAACATGGAACTGGAGAATGATCAGTAATTTTTGTCCACACTCAATTTTTCTTTTTTTTGATAATCCGTTTTAATTTTTCCAGAAAGCAACAAATACTTCTTCTAAGCCAAGATTAAAATGACGGCTTTTGTGCTCTGACGTTGAATCTGTTGAACCAGATTTATCCTAACGGAGTCATCGCCATCGTGTTTGATTGACATCGTAGTTACATTATATCGTCTATCTATACCATTTAGTTTCTTCTCTTTCTCATTTGTTTTATCCTTTAAGAATGGATGAAGAGGAAGTTTGTCCTTCAAAAATCTTTGAATGTAAGATCACTTTTGGTCTTTCCCTGTCATCTGAAAAAAAACACTTTTTTAGAGCCGTGCAACGTGTTAGTTGAAGAATTGAAAGTATTTTTCTTGAAAGATATTCTTGAAGAACAGAAGCGAATGAAACATGAACTAATAGAATTACCAAGATGAACTGAGATCAAAAATAAAAAATTAATCTTGACTACGGATAAACTCATGAATTCTCGTTTTTTTATCCTCGAATCTTATGGAAAAAACATGCTAGCTCACGGGTGACGTGGTGACAATGCTTGAAAGCCACTAATGGCCGATGTGATGGAGTTGTTAGTAAAATAGTAGATAAAAATGAATAAAAAGGACGAGAGGATGCTTACTGGGGAGGTCTCTTTTTGAACCGACGAGATACCAGACTAATGCTGCTAATCAAGGTCATTCCAAGTATGATACTTATTTCATTCCAATTGAAGGAACTAGAAGGAGTTTTACTCGCTGAACTGGTGTCCACGATGCTGCTGCTAGTAGTGACATTCTGGTTGTTTCCACCGTCATTACTTTCAGTAGTGCTCGTGGATGTGTGGTGCTGGTGGAAGGGGTCGTGTTGGGTGTTGTTGGTATGGCGGTAGCATTATTAAAGATTGAAAAGAGTTTGTCGGACACGTCTTCTGCCATAAACCTTGTTCATCCATGGCCATGACTTTAATCAAGCACGTCGTGCCATCTGGAACCGTGGTCCTATCCCATTGATAAGAAGTATCGGTGAGTCTCGATGTGATTAAGATCCACGTGTCTCCCAGGTCTGCAGAGTAGTATACATCACATGCTGCTACCAAAATATTTCGACAATGGTAGAAATGATGTCTTGTTTTTCAGATTATCACGAATTGAGTAATTATCTTGGCATTAGTCAGTCAAGTGGAGATCTTCTTGCTTTTCCACCATTGTCTCTGGGTAAATTCTTAACAATTCGATAAAATTCCAATATTTTCCCTTTATATTTCCACTTTGGTGTTTTCCACTCTATCTTGAATCCCAGTCTTTCATATAGCAATTTAGCGCGAGTGTTTTCAGTCTCAACTTCTAAAGATAGTTTTTTGGCACTCTTTTCGCGTGCTGTCTCTTCTGCAAATGTCAGAAGTCTAGTTCCTATTCCTTTTCCTCGATATTTTCGATAAACAGCCACGTTACTGATATATAACTCACCTGATTTTACCACTCCTAACAAGTTTCGTATCATGAGATGCAATTTTACATTTTTGAGCATAGTAATTGGTATTGTCTTTATTAGAATCTTTCCCGTGTTTGTTTCTTCCTCTTGTTTTTGTCTCCAATCATAGATTAGAATCATGCCAATGATCTTTTCATCATTGACTTTTGCAAACCAAACATGATCTACGCTAAAGAGGTGATTAGGTTCACGATAAATCTTTTCAAGGACTTGTAATGCATTTTTACCAAAGAAAATGGGAAATAATACTGGTGACGAGATTAACATGAGTCGTGCAAAATCACGAGCTTCTTCCACGGACCCTTTCATAATTTTTATGGATTCTAAACCCACTTTTTCCACTTCCATTTTCTCGTTCACATCAGATCTTTCAAATTCCATCATTGCACCATTTAATTGCCGACCAATCCACAACTCGTCCTCTGATGGAAGTTCAAAATATAAAAACAAAAAAATAATACCCAATTTTCATTCTATCTGTGTATTGTTAATGAAATGATCTGAATATAGACGCATCCAATGTAAAAAGTTGCTGCCATACTTAAGTTATTAAAGTATCCGTTCAATCTTGGTAAAAGCTTGAAATTTCTTAGTTGTTTGCTCTAGAAGATCTTTTAGTTCAATGGTACGTTCATTAATTTCACGAATTGTTGCGGCTTCTTCTTCCACCATTGCGGTCACTTCTTCGGCATTAGCAACCATATTTTGTCCAAGATGTGCAAGACTATTAGAACGGTTTATTATTTCTTCGAGTTTTGCCTGAATTTCTTCCATTTTTTCATCAATGAGTCTCAACAACGACTCATTCAATGATCGAGTTTCCTTACTCAGTTGATTAATCTCTCGTGATAATGGATCAAGCCCCACTACATCTTTTCCAGCACGTCCAGATTCTATGGAAACATTTAGTGATAAAACTTGTAATTTTGACGTAACTTGTAATATTTTTTGACGGAAGACCTTAGATTGCCGAAGTACATCACGATATAATTTTCCAAGAACTTCTAATTGGTCTTCTAGATCTTGCAATAATCGTGCTTGTTCCTGTGATGCATCATTTACGTTTTCCATTGATTGAGTGATGCTATTAGAAGTCTCATTTAGCTCATGAAGACTTTCTGCAATAAACTTAAAAAATTCCTCTGATTTTTTAGTAGAAGACAAAAGACTCGCTGATTTAGATGAAAGATCAAGAATGAACTCATTGAAAAGACTGATGAGGAATGCATTTTCGTCGTCGGATTGAACGGACATTATTTTCAGAAATGCCTGTTTTTCTTCCAAAAAATGATCATCGTTAGGTTTCAAACCTTCAAAGACACGAATCATTTTTTGATTTATTCTTATAATATTAATTACAAAGGGTAATTCAATTAAAATTGTGATGACACCAGTCAGAATACTAAATTGCGTGAGAAGGAGATCATCATTCGCACTAACTGACAAGGATAAGACGTGACGGAGAAAATATCCTGGAAAAGCAATGACGAGGACAGTGAGGAAAGGAACGACGAAAGCAAAGGTAATAATTTTCATCCCGTAAGAAAGTCCAATTTTTTTGTGAAACTTGATCAGGTTATATCTTCGGATGTGCGGATCAACCACGAAAGCTTCCCACGTAAAATATACCACTAAAGATAAAATAGCACCTTGCATCAAGGCAAAACTTGAAATCCAGAGAAGAATGTCCACTCGGATTTCTCCCAAATAGAGCATGTACTGTAACCAACTTAGAATGGTCGAAATACTCGTAAGAAAGATGGCATTGATAGAGTTAACGATTCCGATTAGATGAAGTCTTCCAAGCAATTGCGTGATGACGCTTGTGGAATCGACATCCGCACTTCCAAGTCGCTGACGAAATGTCTTGCCTTGGCGATACGCTTGCCATAGTAGAAACAAGATAACAGCCGTGCCAATGATGTCGAAGGCGTAAGAAATGAACATCGGTACTCCTATGTAGAGTTTTTTGAGGACATCTTGATCTGGGTTCGGGTCTTCTAATACCCTAGAAACAAAACCAGTCCCATCTGAAAAATAGGTCCAGGGTAGTTGGTACACGGCATAAACCAGCATGACAACCAAAAGACCACGAATGAGCAGTCTTCGATCAATCATGCTTGGATGTTTCATCAAGGAATCTGTATCCTTAATCAGATCGTTTATCTTTTTTTGAGAAATTATATCATGACTCATCAGAGGTTATCCTCCAAAACATGCAACAAAAAGTTAGATTAATGAGCTAATCAAGAGAGAGTTATTCAGTTATCCCCGTCATTTAAAAGATGTTTTTAAAAACCTACTCGTCCCTTTAAATGCTCCAAGGTGAAGTGAATAACTCTCTAATCAAGTATCCAAATATTCGCTGATTTCTTTCCTCGGTAACAATCAAATGAAACTATTAAAAAAGCTTATGCTTTCAATATCATTTTAACTGTACGTATGCTTACCAGATTTCTTCTCATTCTTTACAATATAAATTAAAAGATTTCCAGGCTCTCAAACTGAATTTTGGCGTTTTTTTTGAAAAAAGGAATGCTTACCATTTCTTGGAAGAAATTAAATGTTCACGCTGAATCACGATACCATCCTTGAAATCGCGAGTCATTACATGATGCCACCAAATCGGGGCCATGATGACACTCGTAACTATTCCAAATATTCCATTTACGAGGATAGTTATCAGAAAAAGAAGGTTCGTTCTTTCCATGACAACTACTTGGATTCCTAGACCTAAGAATGACAAGATGAGCATCCAAGTGATCGTGAAGGGGATCATTAAAGGAATTTTCTTTAGAAATGAATCGTCAGGCGAATGCTTGAACACGATCATCCATCGGTCAAGAAACGCTGCAGTGATGCCAGAGACAATGAAAATCAATGCAATTAATGTTGGGGATTGGAGTGAAAATAAGAGAACCACCCAAAGAATGAGTTGCGTGAATGAGATCGAATAATTTTGCTGAACAGACTCATATAAAAGATCTTCATCCAGTAAAAGTGGAAGAAACTTTAAATCTGGTTGTTGAACTGAAAGAGAGACAATGAGAATTATTTGAATGAAATATATTAACAAGATGAATGATATTCCCACGAGAGCAGCCTTGAATCCTCTTATGAAATCAAAATCAAGAGATACTGGTTGGTGAGGGTTACGATTCAAGAATTTCTTTTTTTCCGTTGCAGTGGTTCCCTTCAATATCTTCACTTGTTGGGTTAGATGAGCATTTTTTCGTAGCAACACGGCGAGTATCATTACGCCAAGGAGGAGATAAAGATACGTAAGTTCCATCATGACGAACAAGAAACCGTTCAGAATGAGAAGAGTAGTGGATATGCCCAAGACTAAAATGGATGCAAACCAACTGCTCACTTCTTCCTTGATATCCTTTCTTCTTCGTTCTAATACTTCCTCGGTGGTTTTCATTTTAAATAAACCTGCATACGTGAGCATGGCTTGAGAGGCATTTTCTCTTGCAGTACTCGTGACGACCAAGAAAATACCCGCTATGAACGAGGTAAAACTCAGGACCAAGAGCACTTGCAATGAATAATTAACTAGATCTCTGTCAATATAGGAAATGATGATGATCGATGCGATAAAACATGATTCCATCACTAGTGGGACCATCAAAAATTTTAATAGGCGTTGTCTAGCTTGAATTTGTAATACTGAAATGGTCGCGTCTACTAATGAACTTGAGGATGCTGCCTTTTCAGTCGTTGGTTGTCGCCTCCCACCATTCTCGAAATTCCATCTCACATCTTTCTACACGTCATCTCAAAACCGAATTATATAACGATAATGAAACTCGCATGAAAAATGGAGAAAGATACCCCGTGGTAAATAAAATACTCGATAAGGACTTGAATGAAACGCGAAAAATGGGAAAAATGGCTGTTATGGGCTCACTAGGCTAGTAATATTGAATGGGCGCAGTCAAGTCCTCGCTGTTAACAAGTCAATAGCTTTTTGGAGGGAATGTTGTGCTTCCTTGAGTAAATCTACTTTTACCTTGAGATTATTTAGGCGTTGTTGTTGGGCGGTAATTTCTTGCTCCAATTGCACTGAAAGTTGTTGAGTACGCTCGGTCACGTTTAGGATGGTATTTGCTTGTGCTTTTGCCTTGGCCACTACATCACTGACCGTTTCTTCAAGAGCTTGAAGAGCTTCTACTGTGCGTTGGTTAACGTTTTGAATTTCATTAGAAATGGCGTTCACGTTTTCAGCAAGCAAGTAGATGCTCGGTTGTTGAAGCCGTGATGATTCTAATTCAGCATTAAGTGCCAGAATTCGTAGTGAATCCAGGGAATTCTCAATCTCCGAGCTAATATCTTGGATGGTATTCACGGACTCTGTCAATGAAGAAATGAGTTTTTCTAAATGCTCTGAAGTCCTATCAACGGATTTTTTTTGCTCAGCCGCTGCTTGTAGAGAATTTTCAGAGTGGTTCTTGATGAGTTCAGCTTGACGAAGTGACTCCTGGAAATGCGTCGTGAGATAGTCTATTTGCGTGGTAATGACTTTGGAAGAATGGACAACCAGCGCGATGCTTCTTTGAATTCGTCCTATGAGGATGTTATACATCCGAACAATGTCACCTAATTCATGAGTAGATTCGATGGGAACTGTCTTCATCCAATCAACCTTGCCAGAAACTAGATCTTGAAAGTTTTCGTGTAATGTTTCTAAAGGCTTGTAAAAGGAGAGATATTGAATGATGATGATTGCAAACAAGTAACCACCGAAGATGACCATCCACATCCATGTAATTGGGGGTATTCGTCCTATTTCCAATAAGATCAAGGAAGTTGCAATCAAAAAGATGCCTGAAGTAATTGCAAGAATGGGAACGATGGTGTCTGTTGCCATCCGATATCGTTTGATAGTTTTTGTTTGCTCGATGAATTCAAAACCACGTTCAGAGAGATATTGTCCTAATAATTTTCCTAGGTGGTGATCGTACCAGATTTTTACGAAACTGAGGGTCACGCATAATGGACCAAGTCCTGATACAATGACATATAGACTTTTTATTGGATCATTAAAATCTGTGATACCACGAGGAAGGAGAACAAACCAATGATATAGGAAAAAACTTGTCATCGTCACGATATAGATGAGAGTCCGAAAAATCAAGTAAAATTTCACGATTCTTGACACTTCTTGAAGGTATCCAGCCACATCCAATGTTGGATGGAGATTTTTAACCAGTCGCCGTGACGATTGTTCCAAGTAATAAATTAGATAGACAAACATTACCGTGGGAAAGATGCCTATCCCCGAATATGTCTGCAAGAACAAGGACTGGGGGACGATTTCAATCGTAAGAGGAACAACGAACGGGTAAAGATACTCAATTCCGGTAGCAATGAGAAATCCACTAAAGACAATCAAGCGAATTCTTCTCAACTCATCCTTTTCACCCATTGATTGACGGTCTTGTCTAACCTGTTTGATCACTGCATTTCCACTCCACATCTTTTAGAAATAGATTTTTAGTCAATCATCCCACGCGTGATTGAGGAGCTCATGTTTAAAAAGTTGCTTGTTCAAAAGGAGTTACCATATCTTTTCTTCAAGGAGGAAATCTCTTTAAATAGTAAAAACTTCGAATTAATAGTGATCTAATGGGGTTGGCACTTTCATGAAAGCATTACAATCGCATCTAAGTCTGTTTTTTGATTTCGTCATCCATCGACAATGGATTCATTACCAAAAAGAAGTGTTATCACGGCCATTTCCTTGGACAAATGATCCTGTCTTGCGTCGATATCACTTTTGCAATGTCTTTCGTGAACTAGATAGGGGAACTAGATACTTGCTTAATTTCCTCTCACGTTCAAAGAATCGAGAAATTACAGAACAAGAAATACTTTATCATATTGTCATTTATCGTCATTTTAATCAACATGAATTCTTTTCGTTGCTCCAAGATACATTTGAAAGCAATTCATCTTTTTATCCTCATTTAAAGACGTTACACGCGGGAAAAATACCTT
>JAJRXH010000472.1 GCA_024276395.1 archaeon | reverse complement strand
CTCAATCGTGTCGAAAAAGTACTCCAATCAATTCACGTTCATCCAAAATGATCTGGAAAATCTCGAACTTTATGACAAGCTCCTCCCAAAAACTAGTGACATTATTCTATGTAATTACGTCTTTCAAAACCTTAATCCTCATCTTTATCCTATATTACTAGAAAAGATTCACGAAAAAAATCCACGATATTTTGCGTTTGATTTTTATTCCAACAATAAAAGGAAAAAAGGAGAAATTATACAATATAGAGGTCAAACTTGGTACACTCCAAAAGATAATCACGAATTGGAGATGCTCTTAACAAAAAAGTTTGAAATTTTGTGGAAAAGGCTACCGTCTTCTTCGAACAGTAATACATCAAGAGCATCCACGTGGTCCTATCTCCTAAAACCACTTACAAGGGGATTGATCGAGTACTGGTAAAACAATCATTAACCAAAAACCATTTCCCAATAAAATCGAGTAAATACTATTAACTAAGGTATTTAGAAACCAGGACAAGAAGCATGACAAAAAAGTCGTCTAACCTACTGTTGCCATGGATGGTTTGCTTGTAACACTTCCATCGACAGATCGTTGAATCCACACCTTTTGAACCTATTGACAACCCTACCATTCTTTTTCGAAAGGAGGTATATAATAATAATGAATCAACTACATTCTTTCTTGCCCAATGAATGGGCGTGTTGACAGACTTCTTGCTGACGTGAATTCAAGCGTGAAAGACAATCCTTTAGAGCATTGTGGACAATTACAAGGCAATGTATCAGGCAAGATCAAGATTGGAAATGAAATACTTCAAGTGGAAAAAGCGTCATTCGAACTTGATCATTCATTAGAGAATGACCATATCATAGTCCCCGTTGAACTGAAAGGTAAGTTTCACCCAATAATGAACATTCATCAATTACTATTGCCGTACTTGTTCCTAAGAAAACTTGAAAATAGGCGAGACATCCTCTTGGTATGTTTTATGACAAAAAAGGACAAAAAGAACGACATCAAGAAACAACACGAATTTCGCTTGCACTTGCTGAAATTCAATACTGAAAAAGAAGACAACATCCCCATTTCTACTGAATACCAATTTAGAAAATCAATTCACTATATCATTCGTCCTTGAAAACCTACTTGTATCAATAACAAGCTTGTTTCAAGTAATCATAACTCGTTCACTTCAACATTCTAGCCAGATCTTTCATCATCAATATTTCTACTAGGATTAACTAACTGTTCTGAAAAAATAAGGAGTCATTCTTTGAGAAGTATTACCCGCGGTTTGACGCTTCTAAAGCGATGGTTATTTCTTAAAAATCAATTTAAAGAAGAAAGAAAACTTCTTAATAACTCTCAGAAACTACATTCCACGCGTGAGCATCTTTACTCTCAGCACGGCTAGCGCGGACAGCAGATATCCAAAAGACTTTTCATGTGCAGTGTCGAGTGGAAGAAACAAGAAAATTTCCCGTAAACGTTCTGGTAGTCCATCTTCGAATTCAGCGAGGTAATGCAGTACTTGTTGTTCCGGGGTCAATTCGTCCATAAAGGCACTGACTTGTTCTTTCCCAGCATCACGTATGGAGATGGTTGATGTTGTTGATGATCGTGAGGGTGGTAACAATCCCACGAGTAATATTGGTATTTCTCGTGAGGCAATGCTCCATATTTTCTCAATTTGGTTCATGGCTTGCAAGAAAGAGGAAGCGGATTGAAAGTGAAAGAAGGTCATGAAACTATCCACTTGTTCTAGCATTTCACCACGGACTTGCTCGATCGTGAAGGATCGTGGTGCCAGAAAGAACGTGTTAGCGAGCGAGACCTCAAGCAGCTTGGCCATGTACATGTAGGTTTCAAAGCGAATGTTGTCCATCTTGGGAAAGAACACGGGAGGCAATTGGCCTTGAGAATTTTTCACGAGATACTCCTTGAATTCAGCGTGCTTTTCAAGAGGATCGAAAATGACGAGAACTCTCCAATGGGCATTCTCCTTTAATTTTTTCAGGAGTTGGGGATTTGTTTTCAAGAAATGAATTGTTTCACGGAACAAGGTACCTGCTCTGATTCTTGGGGACTGAATTGATATTGCCTCGATGAATGAACGAATTCGTCGTTTTTGAAGCAATTCATCCAAGGTTAATCCTTGCAAATCGGACTTGTGAGTTTCAGTCAAGTAATGAATTAG
>JAJRXH010000471.1 GCA_024276395.1 archaeon | reverse complement strand
TAATGAACGACAAAATGAAGATCATCAATTCCGTCCCATCAAGCCTCCAAAAGAATGATGTCAACACAGCAGCAGAACTAATTGCTAATTTAAAACAAACCATCCATAATCTTTCTGATAACGAACAAATAATATTATTATTAACTGAAATTGAATATCATTCGCTGCAATTTCACATTAATGAGGCATTCTCTAAATGGATTGAACTTCAAGTCCTTCTTGTCAAAAAAAAATTAACATTAACACCCTTTTTCATCAAAGCGCTTTTCTTGATCGTGAAGATTCTAGATCAGCGTGGACTCATCACGTTCATGGAACACTACCTACAACAAGTTGAAGAACTGCTAACTGCCATATCCGAACTCACTCCCAAAGAAATATTTAGCTTTCATTGCCAATTACTCGTCTATAAGGGTCTCATTTTCAGTCACCGTGGAAAATTCAATGAAGCAAAATCTACTTTTTTGGAAGCCTTAACAATTGCAGAAATCTTGAACGACAAACTGATGAAAACGCGGATATACTTACACGTGGGATTCATCGCCAGAGATGCTAATAATCTTGACGAAGCTCTAGAATACTTCAACATGGCATTGAGGTTCAGCAAAGATTACAATAATCCGATACTAATTGCACAATGCTATAACAACATCGGAACGATTCTCGATCTAAAAGGACAGTTAGATGACGCAATCAAGATGTACCATAAAGGACTTCAACTAGCCAAAAATTCACAAAATTTTCAACTTCTTGGAAATTTATACAACAACATTGGCATCATTTATCGGCTAAAAGGTCAGCCAGAAAAAGCTCTAAATTACTACTCCAAGTGCATCAAGTATTGGGAAAAAACCTGTAATCCTAGATTATTAGGAATCTGTCACCATAACATGGCCACTACCTATTGGGACCTCGGAAAATACGATGAAAGCTTGCATCATGAAGAACTTAGCCTAGATTATAAGAAGCTAGTTGGCAACCAAGCAGAAATAGCAATCTCACTAAACGTGATAGGCATTATCCATGGAATCAAGGGTGAATTAAACGAGGCATTAAATTACTTCATGGAGGCCCTTTTGTTACTACAAGAAAATAAGAATCACGCATATCTGCCCAACATCCTTAGTAACATTGGTTACGCATATTACTCAAGAGGTAATTTATCAACTGCCATCGAATATTTTAATCAAAGCCTCGAATTAGGAAGAAATAGTTCCTATAGCCCATTAGAGACTGCAAATGTCATCCTCAACATCGGGCTCTGCTATCTACGAATGGGTTGGCACGAAGAAGCAAAAAAGCATCTCCTTGACGCAAAAAAAACGTTTCTTGAGTATTCTCAAGAACAAAAGGCTGCTAACGTCATCTTTAATTTAATCATACTGTATTTAGATCAACATGATCTCATCAATGCAAAACAAGAATTAAACAATCTATCACGAATCATATCAAAGCATCGCCAAAATGAATATCTAAAACAATTGCACTCCATAAGCAAAGCAGCGGTCATCAAATCCGAAACGCTGCAATTCTGGTCCCATCCTAAAGATCTCCGAGAACTTGGTCTCTTGTTCATTCGATTGAACATCGCTGAAAAATTACTTAGCACAGTCTTACAAGGAGAACTTATCGATTATGAATTGAAAGTTCTCGCATCGCTTCACCAATGCGAAATACTACTATTAAAAGCAGAAATTTTCGAAGAACAATCATACATTGACGAAACGGATCATTTAATCGAACAAATTCTACAGCTTGCAACGAGTCAAAATTCCTACCTGTTAACTGTTCAGGCTCACTGGTTAAAAGCCAAGTTATTTCTCGTCAAAACACAGTTAATGGAAGCGTTAAATATAATAGAAACTGCCTTATCCATCACGCAGAAACAACAATTAGGACAAATAGAAACTCTATTACTTAAAGAAAAAGATTTCATCACGAAAATGGTGACAAAAAATGTAACAACCACACAATTATCTCT
>JAJRXH010000470.1 GCA_024276395.1 archaeon | reverse complement strand
ATTTGATGCCAATCTCAATGGTTGATCAAAATTAACGTGATCAAAGACGAACTTCAATCCATTAATGGAGGAATCATCAAAAGATGGTTTCGTGAATGGTTTTGCTGGTTCCACGAAGCTTTCATCATTCATCATGATCACTCTAGATCTCTGGTATCAATAACTAAAATTACTTTCTGCATTTCAAGCAACCAGAAAACGCTGTACTTTTAACAATTACTGATGAGATATAGTGAGATGCACGTGACGTGAGGATTGAGAGTTATTCACTTCACCTTGGAGTATTTAAAGGAACGAGTTGGCTTTTAAAAACCTCTTTTAAATGACGGGATAACTGAATAACTTTTTGAGAATTTTCTGGAGGTCACACTCATGGGTGGAGATTGAGAGGAATACTTGGAATTTCGCATCATTTTGACAAAAATACATCATTGAGATTGTATCATTCAATTATCTGGACTTTAATGAGCATCCAGAAAGATAAAATTCTTCTCAATACCTTTTGAAAGAATTGTAACTCAAAACTACCAAACAATTAATATCTAACATTTTGAATGATAAAAATTTGATGTGCAACATTTTTTGAACATTCTGAATGTAAAAAGAGGAGTTTTCGCTTTCTATTTTAAATCACTCAGTACTTGTAAACCTTGGGGTATATAAAGAGGGTAGCCCATCTTTCTCTTGGGATCATAGTTTCCTCGTGAGACTTCTGATTCCGTTCGTTTCACCTGAGAATAATCCATTTACAGTATGATCTACTTTGTTTTCTTGTTTTACCATCAACACTTAGTGCATCTTCTCTACCTTTAAAAAAGGATGAGATCCCTCTTTCACCAAGCACTTTCACCAAGCATTATTATGAGAAAAACTCCGAGAAAAAAAGGGATCGTGAGGATAGTGATCAAATCGAATTTAGATGAGGAGATTTCCTTTCAAATCTATAAAGTTGAGGAAATTATCAAGAAACATGTTGAAGAAAGTACTGGAATCCTTAAATTAGGATTTTCGCCAAGATTGCTAGAAACAATCCTATTGTCTTCGTATTACCACCTATATCTGCCAGATCGAAGATTTCCAAGGGAAGTATTAGAAATCGTGAGAAAGGAAACACTAGATCCATCGATTTTTCCATCTCTTGATATGAACATTCAAGATTTACTTTACACTCTCCATCATGATAGTTCAAAAGATAACATCGATCAATGGTTTCTTCTTTATAATTCTCTACTCCAGTCTTTGTTTAGAAATGATAACTTTGAAAATCAAAGACGGAAATTGTTAGCCTTTAACATCATCGCACTTTTCTCAACAACAAATCAAGTAGTCCAACAAGCGATGCTAGACCGTCTCTTGAATTTAGTTGCCTATCTAGATCCAGATTCTATTTTCTCAACGAAAACTACAATCAAGACGAAAAATCCAAGAAAGCACCCGCCATGGCACTTGTTATACTACATCGTTTTTTTCTTGCTTTGGTCTTACCTAAAGAGTGAAATGCTAGGTAAGGATTTAAAGCTAATAGATCAAAAATACGAGACCAAGCTTAGGGATTTCTTGGGTTACCTAGAAGAATTGCAAGATCCAGACGGAGCTTGGCAGAAAAATAATCTTCTCACGTTGCTATTGCTTCACGTGTTACGTTTTTGCCAAATGCACGAAAGATTTCCTAACCAGGTAACCCCATTGATGACCAAGGCAGAAAAGTATCTTGAAAGTAACTACCTAATGTCTGGTCTTTCAGTTTTGCCTTCTCAGGAACTCTACAACACGGCCTTATTTTTTGGCTCTCGATTTTACTTCACGGGTCTCTTACCGCCGAAAACTACCGTAAACACACTGTTATCAGCGCAACACGAAGATGGAGGCATCAAGTTCCACCAGCACATCAAGTTCTCTGATTTTGACACTACTGGATTCTCAATCTTGACATTCCTCCCAGCATGGCTTGAAACCGAGGATCTAATGCTGGAAAAAGCCTTAAAGAAATGTGTGGATTACATGTGGAACATCAGAAAGGATGATGGCAGCTTTCCACTTTATGCACATGCAAGTGAAACACTTCCCGAAATGACCGCCCGTGCGCTCATGGTTTCTGCCATTCTTCCGCCAACATTCATTGAGGAACAAATAAGAGAGCAGATCATCACTGACGGTCTTGACAACTTGCTCATCCTTCAAAATGACGACGGAAGTTTCAACTACAATGCCTATTCGGCAAGCATGCTATACCCCATCTCACAAGTGGCGTTGGCACTTCATTTCTTGAACATCTCTCCGTTTGTAGATGCGACTCAACATGCTCCCATCTCGAATGAAATCAAATATAGAATCCTATCCTACTTGAAGCGCTGTCAAAATCCAGATGGCAGTTACAATGTCATACCATTCAAGATGTCGTACGGTGAACAACAAAGCACATCCTATGCCATCTTGAGTTGGGCGTCATTACAACCTAGAACACCTCATCACATCAAGGCATTAAACTGGCTGTTATTGTTCACGAAAAACGGAATACGATCCTTTCCAGAGGGTACCGGACCACGCCCCATACGATACAATGACCTTTCTCATGGCCCGATTTTTGTGTACCTAGCTCATACTTCCACCCGTCACTCTGATTCACCCCTGGGAATGGCTTATCTAAAAGACAAGCTATCAATTCCATAAAAAACCCTAGATCTGGTGGGGTATGAAAGTGAAAGATAATGTAGTACGACCAAAAAACAGCACCATGTTCAACAAAAAAGACGAAATTCCACTTCCACCACTAGATGATTTCATGAACCTCCCAGACCAAGCAATCGCGGAATTCTGTCACTCACACGATATTAAAACAGTATATCTTCCAGTGGATGGAACTAGAAGAGCTTTCTTGCAGCATGCTCTCCAGAATAATCTATCCCTAAGCGCGTTGAAAGATGAAAGTACTTTCCTAGAAAAATATTCTGAGTACTTGATTCCCGCCATGATCAAGTTTCTTTCCAAGTTCTATGACCTTGGTCTAAAAACATTAATCTTCTTGTTAATGGATGATACGGCCTTTTCTCGTGGAAAAATTTACTTGGAGAAAACATCAGACTTGGGTATCCGACCATTATCAGAAGATTTTCGGTATCTTGAATTCTACAACAAATATGACATTAAAGTCGTGTTTGGTGGGTTTAATCACTTATACGAGGAATATGGAATTGGTAAAGTCTTGAAAGTGTTTGAGGCTGCAGAACAATTGACAACCCATCACGAGAGTCGGCAGCTAGTATTTTTCACAGGTTCTAATCCACCCAAGGATTACCTCCTAGTTGCTAAAATCATCGAGGAAATGAAGGCCACCGGTGACATCATCACCATTGAATCTGTTATCGAGCGACTTTACAAGCTCAAGCTTGATTCAATTGATTTTGGGATGTTCTATGGATTCCCTAGGGACAAGATACTTCCACCTCTGCTCTGGAACAATTCAAAGCGATTTTATAGTTTTAATCCTTCATTAACGCTAACAAAACAACAAATAAAAGTAGCCCTCTATCACGTGGCGGCTTCCAAGTATTTAATCAATGATGATTATCTAGTTTATTCACGACACCTGCATCACGTGAAAGGTGATGACAATCTCCTTTCACGAATACATCTCTCAGAAGAATTTTTAGTAGGTCCTGAACTGTATGGATTTAGGGAAAAAATGGGTGAATTATATCATGATAACAACAATAGAAACAAGCTCAATGAAAAAAAATCCCTTAAAATGGACTCAAAATAATGTAATTTGGAGGTTAAGGCTAATTTATCTCATTTTTATGGTAATACCTGCGTTAATGACGAGATTTGTCTTCCCGAATGTAGGACCTCTAACACCTCAACAAGTTGACAAGATGTTCCTAGTGGGAATCATTGCTGATGCAATTTTCTACACCCCAACTTTCGTTGTTTGGCTTTACTTAATCGAACGTTTCAAGAAATATTGCATTCAAACCCTAAAAAACGCATCCTTCGATGAATCTTCATTCAAAAAAGCGCTAGATGCTAAGCGAACACTTTTTTTGCTTTACATTCCATTGAATGTCATTAGCGTAATCCTAGTTTCCATTTCGGGCGTGTATTACTTGCTTTATGTCCTTAAAGAAACTGATATAACCCTTGAATACTCCTTCAACTTTGTCTTAACAATTCTAGCTTTTGTACTAATTTTCATTCTCTTTGCACTCCTCATCATTGAATTTCTTACCAGCAAGTACATTCTACTCACGGTTGATGTCATAAAAATTGCCAAAAGTAACTTGGATGAAATGAAATCTGTTTCACTAAAAACTCGAGGCTACTTTGTTGCCATTGTTTCATCACTAAGCATCATCATACTAGTAATTGGAGGTCTTTCCGACAAGATCTCAATTGAGGAAATGATTGCCGTATTTCTCTTCCTGATAATCTACCTGTTCTTGATTTTAGCGCTTTTCTCTCAAAGCATCAGTCCCATCATAACCTTGCAGGATGAACTTCGAAAGCTCCTACAAGGAAAACTAATTTCTGGAGAACGAGTGCCCATTCAATCTTTCGATGAGACTGGAACTCTCGCCCAACTTTATAACTTGTTTCTTTCCAAGTTTTATGGATCCTTGAATCAACTCCAAGAAGAAGCTCAGCGGCTGAATAAAATCATCAATGATTACCAAGAAACCTTCGATGGAGTAATGACGCAAATTTCTGAGATTAATACTGCTCTTAGTAATTATTCGACCGCCACGCAAGAAATCTCAGACAATACACAGACCACTTCTGAATTCCTAAACAATCTCGTCGGATTAATTGAGACATGGGGTACCTCTATTTTCAAGCTTACAGCCAAATTCAAGGAAATCGTCGTTCAAATCAAAATTTTATCACTAAATACCGCCATTGAAGCCGCCCGTGAAGGACAAACAAAAGGTGGATTTGCAATCATTGCTCAGAACATTCGAGAATCATCAGACACGCTACAAGAAATCAACAAGGAAATCGTCAAGCTTACTACTCAACTTCGCGAACAAATCCTCCAGGATGCACAAGATGTAAAAACATCATTAGAAGAAAACGTGGCTCTAATTGAAGAAAATGCCAGTCAAATCGAAGAAATCACGGCAACATTAGAAGAAATCACGGCAATGGTCGAGCAGCTACGACAACAAACCATCGACATAGCTAAAGTAAGTGATAATCTCACTAAAGTAGTAGCGCAATACTTATCTGAATTAGACAAGACACCCCTAGATTGAATGTGGAATAAACCAATTCCTCTATCATCGATGTGTTTTCTCTCCCTTTTTTATCTTCTGCTTAGACATCTGCCATCGCTCAGTATGATCGTTTTTTCATATATCAATGTCGCGTCAGTCTTGAGATCAAATTTGCTCCTTGCATCACGAGAATAAAACACGAGTGAAACTTGATCACTTGCGATCGATGCTAATTTCTCTCTTTTTTAAAAAAGAAAGAAAACGATTTCCTCTCTGTTTGATGAAATATAAAAGATTAGATTTTTCTAAAACACTCATTTTCTTAAGACGGGAGACTAAAATAATCTTCCAAGTACGCTGGATCACGATCCTTCTGAGAGAATGGTCATTTACTGGTCATTAGAAATGATAACGCTAATTTTTTTGACAGTTAGTCGACATTCATCAGAGAATGTTTTTCTCGTAAGAATGAATGGAGAGTAAGTGCATTTTGCTGCCTTCTTTTGAAAAAGTCGAAGAAATAATGCCTAAAGAAAAAGTAATAATACTATCAAAGT
>JAJRXH010000469.1 GCA_024276395.1 archaeon | reverse complement strand
TTATAAAAAGGAATACTCTCTTCCTTGATGTATATAGTCATGGATGCTCCGTTACTGGTCAAGTCTTTTTCTATGATAGTTAGCGGTCCATCAAAGGCTGGAAAAACAGTGTTTGTCAGCAAATTGGTGAAGAATTGTGAGAGCGTGATGGAACAGGTTCCTTCGGAAATTATTTGGTGTTATTCAGAATTCCAGCCAGGCTACAAGGAACTTACTTCTTATGTGAAATTTGTTGAAGGAATACCAGACTTAAATGCCTTGAAAGAGGATAGTCGAAGACCAAAGTTACTCATCTTTGACGACATGATGGATAGATTTGAAAAAGATTCATCTCTAACTACTCTATTCATCAAAGGAAGTCACCATTGGAATATTAGCTGCATACATATTGTACAGAATTTGTATTTTAATGGTATGAGGACGGCTAGAATCAACACAAACTATATGATATTGTTCAAGAATCCTTCTGACAAGCTACAAGTGTCAAATTTGGGCAAACAACTCTTCCCCGGGAAAGCAAAGTTCTTCATGAATGCATTCGAAATGGCAACCGAAAAACCATTTAGTTATCTTCTACTGGACTTGACGCAATCTTGTCCAGAAAATCTTCGACTGCGCTCACAAATATTTCCAGGAGAAACTCAAGTGGTGTTCGTTCCTCGCTGAAATGAAAGTATATAAATGGAACTGAAAGTTATAAAGCCATTGCTTCAGGATGACATTGCATCGACTCTGGCGAAATTTGCCGCATCTGAAAGATTTGAAAAAATCATCAGCTAAAAAGAGAAGGAAAATTATTTCCTCGGCTCCTCCCGAACTAATCAATACACTTTGTGACTGTTGCTTGAATGCTACATCTGGAACTCTAAAACTATCCGAACCTCTAAAGAAAAAACTTAAGCGACACGCGCCAGCAATAAGAGCTCTTTCGAAGAAGAAGCAGAGTGTAAAGAAACGGAGACAAATTCTCTTACAAAAGGGTGGATTCCTTCCTCTACTTATCGCTCCCATTCTTGGCTTGGTCTTAAAAGGGCTGCTAGGTAATGGCTAAGAAAATGGCTTTGGTACCATTAGACTTGGTTTCTCACACCGAAGATGCTCCGCTTCTGAATCAACTCGCCTCACTGGACAACGAAATGAAGTCAATCTTGCTCGAAAACACTGGCAATGATTTGAAACTTCGAAAATATCAAGATGCCTTGCGTAAATATCAACAACTGACGGAGAGCAGAACGGCTAAAAAGGACCCACCACCACAACCACCGCCGGTCACAGAACCTGAAGTGAGAGAAGCTGCACTCCCTCGAGAACAAATCATTAGAAATATGCCAGCTCAGAAACAAAGAAGCGCAAAAATTTTACTGGATTTTATGGGCACAATACCGGAATTGGAAGTTAGTAATCAAAATGAAATTATTATAAATGGGAACACTGTGCGTCACTCGAACATACACGATCTCGTTTCCGACCTAACCAGAGACAAGAAGGGCGCTCCGCCTAGAGGACACCCGGAATTGGCACGTCTCCTCAAAGCTCACAATGTTCCGTTGGAGGCAATTGGATCTCAGCATAGAAAGAACACATTTCGTTATCATGACGAAGAATTCCGCTCGCTTCCAGCTACTCGGCGAAGTTCCAGTTATCATCTGCCTTCTCTGGGAGGGCGACCCCTCTCCATAGAGGACTTCCCGACTCATTCTCGTTTCAACGTGCTACAGCAACAGGAGGAGGAGGAGGAGGAAGAAGAAGTGCCTAAAAAGAGAAGAAAATCCAAAAGAATCAGTTCCCAGGGCCCTAGAGTTAATTTTTCTAGAGTATTCAACCAACCCGATGAGAAACCATCCATGCGGGATGTAATAAAATGGAAATATGTATAAATTTGATAGTTTTTCTAGAAATTATAGTAATGGAAAAGTTTTTGCATGATCTCTATTATGGGCTTAATAGTCCCGTTGCTTATTCTGGTGCAACTACTATTTTTAATCATGCCAAGAAAATAAAACCTTCTATAACTCTACGGATTGTAAGAGATTTTTTGAACAAGCAACATACTCAAACTATACATAAGCAAGCGAAAGTTAGATTTCCTCGGAATCAAGTTGTCCCCATCGGAAAAGACAGTCATTGGCAGGCGGATCTGATGGATATGCGCAAGTTGAAGTCTCACAATTTCGGTCATACCTACGTCCTAACTGTTATCGATGTACTATCAAAATATGGCTTTGCGGAACCAGTGAAAAGGAAAACGGCAGCTCAAGTGGCTAAGGCTTTTGAAATAATTATGAAACGATCGGGAAGGAAACCGTGGTTCCTCTACGTTGATAAAGGTCGAGAATTCAAAGGAGCATTCAAGAGATACATTCTCGATAATGACATTAATCTCTTCGCAACAGAATCACCTGATGTGAAGGCTAGCAATGCCGAACGCTACAATAGAACCCTGAAGAATCGTCTCTACAAATACTTTACTTCTAGAAAGACTTTGCGTTATGTTGCTGTGTTACAAAAAATTGTCAATGGAATCAATAACAGTATCAGCCGACCATTGAATGTTCGTCCCGTTGATGTAACTTTTCAGAATGACATGCATTACTGGAAGAAACTGTATGGCTCA
>JAJRXH010000468.1 GCA_024276395.1 archaeon | reverse complement strand
TTTATGTCAGATATGGACTCTTTCTTGTCAAGAAAACTCAGAAAAAATTTGGGATATTGGAAGATAAGATTGATAGAGCGGTTACCTTCTCCCGAAAATGTGTAGCTCTTCTCGAATTAATATCTTTCATATCCTCAGATTCATCAGGTTTTAATGAAGCCTTGAAATGTTTTGAAAAATCTCTTTCTCTGAATCCAGACAATAAACGAGCTAAAAATCATTTCAATGAGTTGCAATCTGCAATTAAAAAGTTGAAAGCTCAATTAGAAAATGCTCTTGGCGTCATGTACTTTAATGAAGCAGAGAAAATGCTTGCAGGAGATTTACATGGCCATGATACCAGTCTGGGACGTTTTGCCGATGGAATGCTGACATTACTAAAGGAAGCAGAAGCACATCTCAGAAATGCAGTGCAATTAGATTCTTCAGAAAAACAGTACAAGGAAAACCTCATGGCGGTGAGAAAGTTGATCACGTTACTAGAAAGTGTGCCTGCTTTTTCTAGGTCGCCAACGATGTCTTCTTCTCGTGCATTCCTTAAAGTTCCGTCTGAAAATGATAAGATCGGCGGTTTAATTATTTTTATGGTTTCACTCCTCATTTTGCTGTTCATTTATTATTTGATAATGTTTTTCTTCACTCAGATGTCTTTATTGGATCTCATTATCATGCCAATCATTACTTTCATTGGCATGGTTGTGGTATGTTCAGTGATTCTTGCAATCATATACTATATCGGAAAAATAATGAGCTAAGGCGGAAGCGTGATTGAATGAAAACTTGTTGAACTAAGAAAGGATTTTTTCGGCATTCATGCCATCAAGATCGCGTGACAATGTAATTTGAGTAAGGGTGGGACACTAATGAGCTTTATAACAGATTCATTCCATTTCCCCTTGGTGTTGGAACAAACTCCGCGTGGCTTGATGACTTTGGACATTGTCTCCAAGCTGTTGTCAGATCGGATTATTCTGTTAGTAGGAAGCATTGATGATCGAATAAGTAGTTCCATAATTGCTCAGTTACTTTATCTTGAGTCAGAGAATGCTGATGAAGACATTACACTCTACATCAATAGCCCAGGAGGCGATGTCATTTCTGGTTTAGCAATTTATGATGTAATGCAATATCTATCTTGTGACGTAGTTACGGTTGGTTTCGGACAAGCAGCATCAATGGCAGCAATTTTATTAGCTGCTGGAACGAAAAATAAAAGATTATCCCTCCCCAACACTCGTATAATGATCCATCAGCCTTTAGCGGGAGTCTTAGGACAAGTGACAGAAATAGAAATCCGTGTCAATGAATTAAACCGATTGAGGAATAGACTCATTGAAATACTGGCACGACATACTGGAAAATCGACATCACAGATCAAGAAGGACACAGATCGTGACTACTTTCTCACTGCTGAAGAATCCGTTGAGTATGGAATCATTGATAAGGTGATCGCTAAACGAGTGGAGTGATCAGATGCTTTTTACAGTTTAGAGTCAACCTAGCCTTTGCCATTAAATCCATCGTGTCTCATTGAATCTAGAAAACTTGGTGAATTACAAGTTGATGGTTAGTTCTTTTT
>JAJRXH010000467.1 GCA_024276395.1 archaeon | reverse complement strand
TATAATGATCGATGCGAAAGATTTGTTCTTCACGGAAATACTCACGCAAGAGCCTATTAAGCTCAATGGCCGAATCCAAGTCCAATCCAAAAGGTTTCTCAACAATGATGCGTGACCAGCCTCCCTCCAATCCATCATTAAGCTTATATTTCCCAAGATTTCGAACGATGGTTGGGTGATGTGAAGGCGCGGTTGCCAAGTAAAAGAGAAGGTTACCTCTGCACTGATGCTTTTCATTAACTTCGACCAATGTTTCCTTTAGTCGCCTGAATGATTGTTCATCATAAAGATCTGCTTGCACGGCATATAGATGTTCCTCAAATGATTTCCAAAGTTCCTCGCTCCTCAAATCACCATAATTCTCAACACCACGGCGCAACCAAGCATGCAAGCTCGCACGAGTCGCGATTCTTCGACTAAAGCCAACTAAAGCAAAACTTTTTGGTAGCAAATCCTCGGCATACAAGTTATAAATAGCGGGAGCTAATTTCCTCTTAGTCAAATCACCGGAAATACCAAATATAACCAAAATCAGGGGTTCTGGTATTCTTTTGCTTCTCAATCGCGTCATGATGAATGATTCCCCAGCTACGAAACTCTTTCGTTCTGTAAGACAATCACGACCGCGCTTTAATAACCATTACTTTTACTTACATGTGATGAGAATCTTGCGCGCCTACCTAGACCGAAACAACTCCCCATTCATTGATTCATTTTAATAAAACTTAATGATGCCAGGGCAAAATCCTAATGTCCGTCACTTTCTTGTAAAAAACATATATGAGGTAAGAAAAAATGTTCCAACCAGAACTAAAGGAATTCGATCAAGATTTATACTTTCCAGATCATAAAACTTCAATCACTTCCCTCTTCCCATTAGCCATTCGATTACTTGACATCCAAGAAACCAAAAAAGATCTCATTTTATCCAATCCCTCGAGATTATCTACTAAATTAACGAAGATAATAACAAGTAGCACTTTCAAGCATTGCATTATTTGGCTAGTTGATGGCATTGGAACCGAAATCAATCAGATTTCATGGATGAAAGCACTCATCAACAAGCATGGGGGATGGCTTTCTTCTGTCTTTCCCACCACCACATCTTCAGCCGTCACTTCGATTCTCACGGGAGTCACACCAGCAAGACATGGCATTCTAGGTACCAAAACTTTCATCCCCGAGATCGGAAGTACCCTAAATCTCCTAACATTAAGAACAGAAAGAGCAAAATTTAACATTCCCGTATATGATGCTGGCATCAAACCAACTAATTGGCTATGGAAAAGACCATTACACGAATTTTTGCATGATAAAGTACAATTTTACCATCTCATCATGTCACACCTAGTAAATTCAGGATTTTCGAAAATAATTTACCCAGATGACGATGTAAACATCGGATATTGGGTTCCCCATGATGGAATTGAGAGAATGAGACTAATCTTGGAAAATAATGATGAAGCATCAAGCGAAAATAAGATGCTCATCTTCTACACGAACCTTTTAGACTCCGTATCCCATCATTTTACCAAGGAATCTTCCTTACATGGCGTGATACTAGAAATGATGAAAGAAGCATGGATCACGATGCTTTCGCGATTTAACTCACGAACATTAGAAAACACACTTCTCATCCTTGCATCGGACCATGGTCAGATCGTACCATCACCTAAGGAAGTTGTGGAATTCGATGAACAAACCTGGCAATCTTTATTAGAAATAACAGGGCATCGAATTAGTTTTTCTGGAAGAACCTTGCACTTTCACGTCCCCAATGAAAAACAATCAGATGTTCTCAAGCAATTAGAAAAAATCGTGGAAAACAATGGAATCATCAAGACAACAGATGACCTCAAGGAGATATTAGATAACGATCCAAGCTCATTGGACCTTCAAGCAATAGAACAAAGAATGGGGAATGTTCATGTCTTGCTAAGGGAAAACGCAACTTTTTCATTTCCAACACATTCTTCTAGAAAATCAACATCCAATAAAAACATCATTCAAGACCAATTTCGAACCTTCTTATCAACACACGGCTCATTAACGAGAGATGAATTACTAACACCGTTTTTTGCCATTTCATTAGGAGGCTTCCTAGATACACTTCAGCGCACGTGATCAAATATTTCGCGGGATAAACGCCTTGCCTTCTCTCTTGTTGGAATGAGAACATCTAAATAATGAGGTGTCACGCCTAATCGTCGAAGTTGCTGATCAAAATCCCTATCGGTAACATGAACAATGAAATGATCAATGACATCCACGTAAAGAGAGGCGATTCCCACTGGCGTGACAGGAACTTTCCAAGCTTCAAGAAAAGATCCAGTAGGCCCTGACACGGGTTTCGATCCAATTACTGGGGATATGGCTAACTTGATCGCGTCTTCATTTTCCATAATTGCATTTTTGATGTCTCTTAAATGTAAAATGGGGCCGATGGAGGTAACTGGATTGCTAGGGCCAAGAATGATATATTTTGCTTCCGTGATACTATTCAAAACTTCGTTAGATGCCGAGATTCCACGCACCGAATCGAAAACGACATCGAAGACCTTAGGCCTACAACGATATTTCACGAAATATTCCTCAATGTGAATGGGGCCATGCTCCTCGGTGACGATGATTGACTGAATTCTACCTTCTGTCATGGGCAAGATGCGTGGCACGATGCCCAGTTTTCGTGCAATTATTTCTGTCACTTGAGTAAGAGTAAAATCCTGCCGTAACAAATGCGTTCGATACAAGCAAGTCACGAGATCTTGATCTCCCAGGTTAAACCACACATCTTCTCCAAAACGAGAACGCAAGAGATTAACGATGTTAAAGGTATCACCAATTATCCCCCACCATTTACTTTCATCCAATAGCCCAGATAAGACATAAAGCATCGAATCCACATCTGGTGAAACATGTAACCCATAGAAAATCCAGTCGTCTGCCGTGTTAACGATTATCGTCAGTTTTTTTGGGTTTACCACTTCAATTAATCCACGCAATAGCTTTGGCGTTCCCGTACCGCCACCTAAAACGACCACGTTCTCATTCACGAGAGGTTCATTGAGGCCACTCACCATTGCATCACCAAGAGCATGTTTTCTCTCATATCACCCTGTTCAGTCAATTCCATCAATCATAATGAAGAATGAATGAAGGTCTGTGGAACGTCTTCTCCATCGATGTATTTTCTAAACAATCGAACATCAATGATGCGCGTTGGTACCCCTTCTCGAGCAAGTCTGAGCTGCCACCAAATCTTTTGTAACATGCCACCTGTCACGTCCACGCTACTAGATTCATGCTCATTCGATTGATCATCCCCAATACTTGATAAAGGAACCATAAACGTTTTGCCATCTTCCAGTTGAAACTCACAGATATTGTCCGTTAGCAACTTGATTTCTGTCACCAAGTGGGCAGTCCTTTCAAGGGGGTTCTTGTCATAAAACCCAGCAACTCGCCCATCAACACCAATGTCAGATAACATCACCGTCTCAACGACTTGATAGCGAGACATTTCAGTGATTGACGGTCGGTTAAACCAATGATGATACAAGAAGTAAGGAATGGGATCACCAGAGATGATTGACCATCCATTTCTCCCTAGTATCACATCACCACCCAATACTGGAATGATTCCAGCCCTTAAATGATCGTTTAACGTTGGTGGTGGACTGGAGGAAGACCTAATCAACGTTACCTGACCATCTGATTCTTCTTCCCAAAAGAACCAAGAACTCGGTGGTACATGATTCACGTTCAACCGAGTGGCAAGAATTGATACCACGAACGAAGACATCATTCCCACGACTTGACGTATCAAAACGCCATACCGCAAGTTATCCAGCCCACTTGCCCGAGCGACTTTCACCGCTGCATGTGCTGGAGAGCCACCACCTAAAATGATGATAAACATCACTTCTTGATTTTCACTAGATTCAAGGGCAATCCTTCTCCAACGTGCTAGTTCGTTAGCAAAGGAAAGCACGACATCTTTTTTAATCATTTCTTGAACTTGCAAGGTTAACTCGGAGATGGACTCAAGAAAGAGAGCCGCACCTGACTCCTTCTGGCCGTTTTTTCCATCGTCCCATATTTCAGAAATGATGCTCGTCAATATCTCTTGAAAACGCCTGATTTTTTCCACATCATGCTTGTAAGTAAAAGCACTACCACCAAGTTTTACAAAATAGAGTTTCACTCTCACGCACCATCAAGCTGATTCCATTACTGAAGAGGGAGCTGAGGAAGAAATGACGTGATTTTCACGATTATTTCTAACAATCAATCGTTTCAAGTTCAAAAAGAAGATTAATCCCAATAAAACCGTGAAATAAAACCTAAAAATTGACATCAACACTGCAGTAGCAAATGACTGAGTAGGATTCGCTCCAAAGAGTTGTAACATTTCGGATATTCCGATCTCCCGCAGACCTTCCATACCTGGAATTGGCAAGGGAATCAAATCAATGGTTCCGGCAAGAAAATTGACTGAAGCTAATGCCAAGTAAGGACCATGAATCCCCGCACTTATTAAAAGCAAGTAAGTAGCAGTCCATCTGATCAAGACAGAACACACTGTCCAAAACAAGGCTCGAACGAACTTTGTCGGTTTTTTAAGAAGAAATGCCAGATCGATGGCAAATTCGTGGATGAATGAACGTGTTTTTTCCTCCAAGCTAGGGCCATCTACGAATGGTAACCACGTGAATGGCTTGATCACGAAAATGGCAAGATTCATTGCTGCCTCTACTTTCCACCCAATGATGACCATGAAAAGAACCCAAGTAGCAGCCATCATCATCACTAAAAT
>JAJRXH010000466.1 GCA_024276395.1 archaeon | reverse complement strand
CACGTCACGGGAGAACAAGTAATGGAACTGCTCAAGAAATTTCACCAAGAAGGGCACACCATCATTCTAGTAACCCATGACCTCAGTTTACTCAAGTATGGAACACGATGGATGGAAATGAAGGACGGACAAATCGTGAAGGAACTCGTACTTGATGACAAACTCAAGAAAGCCCTAAACACACAATGATAAACAATGCTGCTCTTTCCGATGTCCATTATCCAGAAATACTAATAAAGTGGAGGAAGAACACCGTAACATGTCCCTCTACTGAGAAAGCATCGTGCTATAGGAGAGATCGTCATGTCAGAAGAAAAAAAGGAACGACCAAAAATTGATGATGAACTCAAGAAGGAATTATTAGAACAAACAAAAGATAGCGGCATCCACGGTGTTCAAGAAAGAGCTGCTGCGCTCGAAGGAAAAATCCCTCTCGCTAAAAAGAAAAAAGAAGAATAAACAAGAATAGTTTACACTAATTTTCCGCGTCAATCATATATCTTTCCTTTTCATTCCCCTTTTCTTCCCTCGAGGGATAACTGGCGTAACAACAAGGGAATTCCTAAAATCAAAACGAAACCAATGAATAGATACTTGAGGCCACGAAGAATTACTTGAAGAAGTTGGTTAGAAACTTCTGGAATTAGGAGACTGAATGCCACATATGATGCCAGAGCAAGTAACATTGCTACTACAGTGGCAGCCATCCGTTTCTTTAGCAATGAGGGGGGCTGATAAGCTATATACTTCTCTTCTAACATGTACCCAACAGCAACTCCAATAATTAGACCAATATAATTAGAAATGTCTCCAATAACATAATCATTTCCAAGAATGGTCATCACGAACAAGTACATGACGAAAATTAGAAGTGAAATGACAGAAACTAACGCAATTTGAGCACGTAACGAAAAGCGATTCGTGATGACACCAATCACTTTTTCTTCATAAACGTATAGTAGATAAGTACCAGAAATCCCAATAACCCAACCGATAATGACATCACTAGGATAATGCACGCCAAGATAAATTCGGGAAAGCCCAACTGAAAAAATCATCACGATGGCAGCTAAAAAGGCTAAACCCTTCCAAGATTCCTTGACATCCTTCACATGCAAGTACATGCCTGTCCAAAACGCACCAGAAGACTGAGAATGCCCTGATGGGAACGAAAAGCCTCTTGCATGCGCAATGTCTCTTACGACAGAGGGATGGGCCCTATAAGGACGGATCCATGAAACCAATCCCTTGATTACTCCAACGATTAATCCCGTAAGCAGCAAGTAAAAGGCCAATCGAACTCCAAGTTTCTTGTCAAGGGCTACAAAAATTATCACCACGATAGCAATGTAAAATAATTCGCTACCTAAATTAGTAAGGACAACAAAGAAAAGATCTAATAATGGATTAGAGAGACTTTGAAGGAACTTTATCACTTCTAATCCCACATTACCAAACAACAAATCACTCATCTGAATACCTCCTGAATGAATCACTCAGAACGCTTAACATTAAACAGCTCATAACCAAGAAGCACTGAAATACTTGATAATTTCTCGTTTTAGCTGCCTTAAATCATTAACTGTTATCTTGGAGACATCAGCAACGCGACTGATAAAGCGCTCAAAGGCTCGTTGAATTTTACCACGATTAACGTTGTAATATGATAACGTTCTTGGAAAGATAAGGACAAACAAGCAATAATTTCTCCCCTTGTAGCGCGGATCTGGTGATTTTGAATCTGGTAACATGGTTGAATAGACCAAGGCTTGTGAACCATCTTGAGCATAAGGAAGAGGACCAAAAAGTCCTTGATAATATCTATTTCCTTGTGCAACCACCGAACTATAGACAACGCCAGCCAAAATCGTGGTGGTATCCTCCATGATCTTACCTTGATCTGATAATATTGCACTTGGCCCAGATTCCTTCTGAACGAAGAGCATTAGCCGCGTCTCGTTATCATATTCGGCTAAGTTCACCTTTGCCTTCGGTCCTAAGGTCATTTCTTGTAACAACATCATCGTATTATCCAATGACATCTGCTGTAGTGATTCTTTTGAAAATGGCCTTTCTTTTCTACTCTCCGATGATGATTTCATATAATTCTCAAAAAAAACGAAGCTAGCTTCCGCTTGAGAAACGTAAGGAAGAAACTCCATCGGTAAATCGTCATCAAAAAGCGTCATCACGTTATCAAGATAAAGTTTTGCTGATTGTAAATCAAAAGATAATAGAGCCAAGTGAAATTGAGCAAGCATTGCATAATAGGTTATTCTCTTTCTTTTCTCTTTAATGGTTTCATGTGTAACATTTTGCAAGTAACTTAAGGCTCGAGTTATTCTTTGTTCATCTCTATCGACACGATAATGAATTAACTCAACCTCTGCCAGTAAGAATAATACCATGATGTACAAGTCGACAAGTTCAAAATGTTGCAGCCTTTCCAAGGATAATTCTAACAGGCTTTTTGAAAGTCCATAATAATTTTGAGTTAAAAGAAACAAGCTCAAGTACGCCTGTACTTTCAAGGAGTTAGGAAAGATTTGAGCAGCTTCATCCAACTGCTCCAATGCCTTCTGAGGATTATCCAGGCTTAAATAAATCTTAGAAGCAAGACACTTGATGTCGAGGAGTTTTCGTTGATAACCAGTCAATTTCCGAAGATTTTCGAGTTCCTTAAGTTTCTGGAGAGCCTTCTCAATATTCCCAACTTGATGCTCTAATTGAATTTTGAAAAACAATGCTTCTATTTGATCTTTCAAGAGGCCACTCTGTTGACCTATCTCTAAAGCTTCATCAATCAAGTCTAATGCTAATTCAAATTGCGCACGTTCGAAATGCAACTGTGCCTTCGTGAGCAGCACGTGAATTCGTGCTATCTTGTCGTTAAAGGTCTCTGCAACACCAATGGAGGCAGCAAGTAACTCAGCACAATGCCTCAGTTTCCCTTCTTGAAAGGCAATGAGGGATTTCAGGCGAAATATTTCTGATTTCAAGAACTGCAACGTAGGATCTTTAAGTAATGCTGTGGCTTCATCGAGATACTTTTTTACTTGATCAAAGCTGTCAGAGAGAATGTTAACAAAACCTATATACATATAACATAAACCCATAACCACTGGATAATCACGGACAGAAGGATGTAAGAGAATCTTGTTGAGTAAACGACGGGACTTGCGCATTTCACCCATATCAAGAAGAACTAGAGATCTAAGTAACCAAAATAATAAGGTCCATGGCATTGAGTGACGAGCCTTCTGCTTTTTCGATTCAAGATAAGAAAGAAACCTAGATTCAACAACATCCAAATAATTAGAAGCATCTCTAGTTCTTCCAACGATTATTAACTGATAAGCCCTCAAAAAGTTTTCATAAAACCATTTTTCTTCGGTTGAAAAGTAGACCATGGAATCTTGAAGGTGTTGTTCTAAGAGATGCCATTCAGCTTGATGAATCAAAATGATTCCTTGCAAGAGAAGATCTGTCTTATCCCTCATACGTAAATACTACCTTGTTAAATTTCTCTGAGGTAATTACAACGTGATCAGTTAAAAAAGTTGCTTTTTAGTAAAAAATGATGCTCTAATCACAAGATCCTTATAGAGATGCATATCAGACTAACTTGGACGACACTGGTGATTTCTTTGACAGAAAGGACAAACAACAACAGAAAACAATTAAGCATCCCATTAATTGCCATCTTATTCGCCCAATTTTCTCAAGCTCTGGGTCAATCCCTATATTCACCATTCATCTCACCATGGCTTTTTGATCTAGGAGGAAAATCATTTTTCAAGTATGCTGTCGCTGCCAGCGTGCCGTACTTTCTCATGTTCATCACTGCACCGATATGGGGAAAAATATCAGACTCTCTCAAGAAACGAAAGTTTTTCCTCACGCTAGGACTACTTGGATTCACGTTCCAGTATTGGTCCCTCATCTTTGTCCAAACTGAAGAACAATTCCTTCTCGTCGTGATGGTTATGGCCATCATCATTGGTGCCTACCAAGCAAATCTCATGTCCTTGGCATCTTTTCAAGTCCCTAGATCTCAATCTGGACAAGTAATTGCCTTGATGAACATCAGCCTTTCCGTAGCATGGCTCATCGGATCTCCAATTGGAGGAATCGCTTATGATCATCTTAAAGCCACCGCACGATTCATCCAACTTCCTTTTGCTGGACTAATATTGATGATTTCAGCTGCCATCGTCTACTGGCTTGTTCCTGAACCAGACATAACTCAACTTAATGAAACCGAGATGAAAAATATTTACACGAACGCCGACCTAGAAAAAATAAGTAACGACTTAGCAACAAGAGAAAACAGTAAAACCGACTGGACAATTCTGATTTGGATCGCTTTATTAGGATTGTTGCTCAACGTGGCAGCTGGAGGATTTTGGACTTTTGGTTTTCCTTATTTTGTCCTAGAACTCAAAGCTTCTGGATTTATTTTCTCCCTAATGCTCGTCACAACCACGGCACTAGGAATTCCAGTTAGTAAGTGGATTGGATCCGTCTTAGATCAAAAACCATCCTTTCCTTACCTAAGTGCCATCACAATGGGATATGTCTTTGTCTTTTTTGGCATTTATTTAAGTAACGATGCTGTCATCGGCCTCTTACTATATGCAATTCCCTTATTTGCACTACAAATGGTGGTGTTACCAGGGCTTGCCATTCGTCATTCTCCACCCAATTCCAGATCAGCTGCCATGGGACTCATTCAAGGGTTTTCCCTCGGTGGCTCTGTCATAGGCTCGGTACTCATCGGATGGTTGGTTGATCAGACCGGCACGTTAAAAATCGTTCCCAAGGTTGTACTCATCGTGATGATTGGAGCACTTATATTTACCGCATTCTCCGAGTTCATTTTAAAAGTCTTTGACCGTAAAAAGCCAAATCCAACCACCGAGGTCACGACATCCTAAATGATGAAATGGGATGACAATAAGGAACTTGAACGAGAAATCATAAAAGAGATTATTTAAAACCGTTCATACTTTTGAAAGGACAAATTTTCGTTCTCTAAATACTGAAAAAACACCAATGGATCCATAAAGCTGATTCCTAATAGATCTGCCATTCTCTGCAAGCCTTGATCAGAGGTTATCACAATGGCTTTTAGTTCTAAAGCTAACATGATGACATCAAAGTCCTCCTTGCTATCTACTATCCCTGCTCTTACAGCTGAACGAAATTTTTCCCTCAAAGCGTGAATCTTCTCCTCGGTTGTTTCTCCAGACTTACGGATGTACTCTTCGGCGACTCGTAATCCTTTATTAATACGATCACGTACATCATCTATGAACTCATGCATCAGCCTAGCTGGTATCTTTATTTCAAATAGTGATGGACTCTTTGTCGTCACCACAAATTCAAATTCTGGTAAGTTGTCGTTCATGAAGTGCATTAGTTCTTTTTTCACTGAAAACGGAATGTAAAAACTGAGATGCGGACAAGAAATTGCCAGATTTATGAAATGCTTAACGGCCTCTTCAGTGGATTTAATCTTATCTGGTCTACCGTGTGGATTGGTAAAAGCACTCGTGTCAATGACGAAAGTTCTTCTTTTTGGCAAGTAAATCACCTAGTCATTACCACTTCCATCTACAGCATTTAATCAATTACACTTTTCCCTCGAAGTAATTCTCGGATTCGTGAAGAACTTCTAGGATAAATCTTTTTAAACTTCACGAGAATCTTTCCAGAAGAGAGCTTTTTTCGTTCAAGTTCACGAATGGTCATATTGTGTCGCACCATCTTACGAAACTCATTCCATCCTTCTTCTGAAATTTCAATCTCCAGTATTTCAAATACCTCTTGTTGTTGAATGACCGTCTCCAGAGTCTCAAAAAGCTCCTTACCTAAATTAACGCCAAACTCAGATACCTCCTTCGTCATGTCATAATAAAAAAAAGCAGCAAGAAGAAATTTATCATGAAACCTAGCGACCCCAGGTTCTTCTGCTTGTAACAAGTGTTGAATGATTGCTTCCTTGCTAGCTGCCGCCGTGATGTACTTTATTCTTCTTCTCAAGGAAGGAAATTCCTTGAAAACAAGGCCCTCACGATCTTCTCGATTAAGTTTTAATAGAATGGATTTGATTTCATCAATCTGCTCCATTGAAAACTGTCCATATTCTCTAACAGGTTCAATCCCATATTGTTCTAGTAATTCCCTTCTACGAGAATAACCAAGAAGCCGCGGTTGCTTTAGTGGATGTTTTTCCTTCCTAATGATATCAAATACAAGCAATCGGGTTTTCTTTCCATAACGAAGGCTACAGATGTTGTATGGATTTGAACCAACCACCTCAGCGCAGACAACTAATCTTTGATGATCTTCTATCAATTCACTAATGTTGCTAGGAACGTGTTCAGTAGTAAACGGGCAGGGCAGTCCACTCCGAGTCAAGGCCACGATCTTGCCTTTTATCATACCAATTCGCACGTTAAAACCATCAACTTTTTCTTCTACTACGAAGGTTCTCTTTCCAAAATGATGACGCAGGTCATTCTCTAACGTGTAAATTCGACGAATGTGGGGATAAGTGGGGATGTACCATTTTTGTTCCTTGACAGTTCCACGTACCAAGTTTTTCGCGCTTCTTTGCACTCTCTTGTAAGTGACCTCCCGGAATGATATTTCTTGCCAAGGCGAAAGACGACTCCTCCTCGATGGCTTCAAGTTACTTGTCGAGCTCATAAAAATCAACTAACAAGATTATATCTTTTCAAGATGCTTAATGTATCTTGATTTTTTTCCCTATTATAAAAAGATTGGGTTTTCTTGACACGGCCGATCCATTTGAGACTGAAATTTCAAAGGTATTGGCTGATCCTTTAATTAAAAATAATTCATTTGGATCTGCATCTGCATACGTGTGATGAAAATGCAAGATGTCGTGCCAATCGTCAATCTCCACTTCGTATTCGGATTTGACATCGTCCTTGGCTGGAATGTTCGTGATGATGTTACCAAAGTGATCTATGTGAACAATTTCACCTTCATTCTTTCTTTCATCAAGATGAAAACTCATTTTCACGCGAACCTTTGTCATTCTCCACCCTAATGACTCTGGAAGAGAGTAAACAAGATTTGCTGCCGCCACTGCCATCACATCACGTCCATGGAACGTCTTGGATGCATGAGATGGTATTGGAATTTCCCAAACTTCATACTCATTATCCGTTTCCAAGATAGGCCATAACAAGCCATTGTCAGGAGCAACAAACCAATAATCACCTGATTTAGCAGCAATAATCTTCCTTGTCGTACCAACACCTGGATCAACAACACAGCAAAAAATCGTTCGTGACGGAAAATAACGATAAGACTGAAGCAAGACCCAGGCCGCTGACTTGATATTCTGAGGCAAGATGTCATGTACTAGGTCTATGATTTGCAGTTCTCTCCTCATTTCATCTGGCACATTTCGATAAATTTGTCCCTTCATAACACCAACGTATTCGGTGAATCCAAAATCTGTCAGTAAAACCATCAATCTCATAGGTTTTCCCTCATAAAACAGTATCACGACTATCTCTTTTTTTCTGTTATGATGCTTCAACAACGACCATCATTTTTAAGGCACAAATTTTGACTTTTATTAGAAAATTACGCACGAGTGATGAAAAATGAGATTTTTACTTCCTACCATTAAAGGATGTGAAGAATATGCAGCAAAGGAACTAAGGCGACTAGGGTATCGTCATATTTCCACGCTGCAAGGAAAAATTATCGTGGAAGCTCCTGAGAAATACTCCTTGATGGAAAATATCATCCGACTTAATTGGATACCAAAAACCATTGAACGAGTAGCCTTGATATTAAACGAAGGAAAGATCATGAGCCTGCAAGATTTACGTTCACTAGTTGAAGAAGCTGACGACTTCATTGTAGAACTTGCCCCTAAACACGGCTCATTTGCCGTGGATACCATTCGTTCAGGCTCTCATTCCTTCACGAGCATAAAAGCAAGCAAGGAAATTGGTTCAGATATCTTCAAAGTTCTTGAAAGACATGAGAAATACCCAAAAGTTGACTTGACGAACCCTGCTTTGATTTTTAGAATTTGGATAGAAAATGATCTTGCTTTCATCACTCTAGATACCACTGGAAAGAATGCCCTTCGGAAGCGTAGATATCTCGCCTATCGTCACCCAGCGCCAATGAGAACCACGTTAGCTGCGATCCTGCTCGAGATGCTTGACTATTCTGGAGAGCCATTACTTGATCCTTTTTGCGGTGGTGCAACCATCCTCATCGAGAGCGCCCATCGAGTAAGAAACATTCCCAATGTGGCCTTTAGAGATCAATTTGCCTTCTACAACATTAACATGGGAAAGGGATTAGGGAATGTTACACATGAAATCTTATTAGAGCTCGTTGATGCTATGAATGACGCGCAAGTTACCTTAAGGGGAATTGAAATAGATCCCTCTCGAGCCAGAGGTGCCATGTTGAACACGAAAAGAGCTTTTGTCTCTGATACCATCACCATCGAAAATGAAGACGCCCTAGCCGTCGACTTTAAAACACCACGTTTCATCGTCTCCAATCCGCCTTTTGGAGTGCGACTTAATAATAACATAACAGAAACAGAGTTATATCATCGCCTAGCACGAAAAATCAAAGAAATCTCAGACGTGGATATCTTGATGATTGGACCCAAGAAGATCTTTAAGCCTGCTTTTGACGAATTTCATCAGAAAAAATACATTACCATTTCATATGGTGCATTTTACATCAAATTAGCACATTATTACAATCCATAATGTCAAGGCTTGCCACAATTCTTATATATTCTTGTAATCTAACGCTTCTCTTAGGGAGATCAAATGCAAAGACTAAAAACAAATTACATCGCCAAGTTTCTAGAACAACACGCTGCCCAAGAAGTCATCCGATTTTTACGTCCTCGTGGCCGAATGGAAAAATACTATAATGTATCAGTCCTCCTCTTTCCCATTGTCTCCTATTTCAGCCAAAATATTTTATTTTACAGGGCCATGATGTTACTTGCAATCCTTTTTTTCTACCTAGCTGCATACATTCACCCAAGAATGAACAAAACAAAAAGATTAACCTATCCCAACCCCGCGGTGCATTCATGGAAATTTTTCATTTTCTGGCTACTAACCATAATCATACTTCCGCATACCCCAACATTAAACCAAATCATCCTTCCTTTTTTGGATTTGAGTTATGGAGAAATGGAAGGATGGCTGGCTTGTTCTGTCGTACTTCTTGGTACCTGGATTAACCGGGTAAGACTTCCCCTCATTTCAATTAATAAATGGGCCTGGCTCTCAAGCGTGCTAAAAGGATATTGGTATCAATCCGTCGTCTTCCTTTTATTGTGGATATCACATGTTTTTCCACGAAAGATCGGAATTTTCGACTTACCTCCGTTTCTTCCTGATATCGTGGTATTTTTAGGAATTTTAAGCAATTTTACCTCCTATGTAATTCTTCAACGGTCATTAAACCTAATTCAATTACCCAAAATAGCAGCCATTGACCCATCGATCATTTTTCAACGATCATTTCTCATAGAGATTCGTGACATCGGCTTTGCAACCTCCGTCTTGATTCTTGCAAGCATCCTTGCCTGGGAACCGTATTACTTTCGCGATTTATGGTTGTTCTTAGGTCTATCTTTCTTCGTCCTCGGTTCTATGCTCCTAATTACTGCCATCCCAGGGACAACCAATGATGCAAGCCAACTATTGCTAAAAGAAACTGAAAAATTTCAATGTATCCTTGAGCCAAAAGAATGGGAAAAAATTACTGCCATCTCCTCCATACTAGAAAATTTTAGCGAAAATTATGGTGATCTTTCGACTTCTGATTCCATTTTCATCCCGAAAAAGTCACCAAACACTAACACCCTACAATTATTTGACTTTAACCAGCATTTCTTGTCCACTCTTCCAAAATTAGTGTTTTTATTGAAAGAAACAGATCACGGCGCATTAGTTGTTATAATTGGCGAATTCCAACTACAAGTTACCCATGATGACAATATGAAACTGGAAGAGGCCTCATTTGAAGAAATGATCATTCAACCACCAGACATCGCTTTAGGACATGAATTATTCTCTCAAATCTCAATCAAGGATGGAAAATGGAATGAAACCGGGTATCTAATTACCATTCTGAGCTGGGAAGAATGGAATAGACTAAAACAACACTTAACCAAGTTCACACCAAGAAAAAAACGATTCTTTAATGATATGATCAACCTAGTGAATGTTGAATCATGGGAAGAATTAAGGAGACACATCATGGAGAATGCTCTCTTGTTTACTAGATGGGCTGGACCAATGGAGTTTTTCCGCCTTTCTGACGAACCGGTTACCACTAAAGAAACTCTAAGAACACAACTACCTGGAATTCACTTGGTCAAAACACCCTATTTCGTGTTGATGAATGTTTTAGGAATAGTCAAGACACTAATCATCTCTAATGGTATTTCGTACTATCAAGTTCCCATGATCACGATTGTCGACCGTCCTAAAGACTATTTTTTCATTGACACGCCAATATTCTCATTATTAGATACTGATAGAGGTGATGCGAGTAAAATTTTCGGTTTTAACAT
>JAJRXH010000465.1 GCA_024276395.1 archaeon | reverse complement strand
TCAAAAATGGTAAAAAGAAAATAATTAATGTAGAGACTCGGATGAAGAAAAAAGATTCGGTCATCATCAAATGAACGTGGTACAAAAGTTAATCATTTTTTCCAATTAACAGAAAAACTGACAAACTGAAAAATACTCTATACTCTCATTCTCATTGTTAATAGTAACTAACTAATCATTTTTTAAAATAACATACAGTGCCATACATGGAATAATTCCGAGAGAATTGGCTTTAATTTGAAAAGTCATCAATTGATGCAAAATTAAAAAGCTAAATCCCTCAGGAAATATAGAGGCTCTTTTAATTATCGTTTTTTACCAGACGGAAAAGAATTAAAGATTCCCCCTCCAGAAAAATCGTAGGACGATGATATGAGTTTATCAATAATAGGAGTGACTAAACATGGCACTTGAAGAATATCTCTATTTTCCCATTTGGCTGCTAATAGGATTAGCCGTGCCGTTCATCGTGAAACTGCTCAACTTTCTTTTGTCACCACCAAACACGATCGGTCCCTACTCCAAGACGACCTATGAATGTGGCGAAGTACCACTGGGCCATGCACAAGTCAGGTATAATTTTCAGTTCTTTACCTTTGCAGTCGTGTTTGTTGTCTTTGACGTCCTCACCGTCATTCTGTTATCCTTTGCATTCATTTTTACGCGTGAACTGGAAACTGGATTAATGATCCCACTCTTGACAGTCACCACTGTTTTTATTGGAATTCTCGTGATTGGTCTCGTCTATTGGCTCCAAAAGAAAGCCCTTCTCTGGGCTTAAGAAAAAGAGGTGAAAATTAATGCCAGCTCAAGATGCTACAAACACGGGTATCCCTAACGTTCACCGATTTAAGAGTCTAAGAGAATTAATTCAAAAGTTACTTCATCCTTTTCAGACTTGGTCACGTAAATTTTCTTTATATCCTCAATTTCTAGGAATGAAATGCTGCGCTATCGAGATGGCCGCTGCCATGACGTCACGTTACGACGTGGAACGTCTAGGTATCCTTGCTAGAGCATCACCACGTCACTGTGATATGCTCTGGATTAATGGGCCCGTTTCTGTCAAATTTGCGCCAAGATTGCGACTTCTTTACGACAAAATGACTGCACCAAAATACGTGTTTGCCACTGGCGAATGTGCCATATCCGGAGGTCCTTTTTGGCAAGCTGACTCCATCGTCGAGGGTACCGACTTAGTCATCCCTGTTGATGTTTACGTGCCCGGTTGTCCTCCAAGACCTGAAGCGATGATTGATGGCATTCTTCTACTTCAAGAAAAAATAAAGAGAGAAAAACTCTGGAAAAATGAAATCGAGAGAGGTTATCCCGAAGAATTCTATCTTAGAGATCCTCCCATTAAAGATTTAAGATTTACCAGGGAAAAATTAGGATTAATTACTGAGGGAAGGACTCTAAAAGTTAGAAAAATCGAAGAAGTTGAGTTATAAAGCTTCGAATGAAAATTTAACTTACATTTCATAATTTCTCAATATTCAATAACTTATATTTAATGAGTGTCTTTCCCTCCATTAAAAATAATGATGAATGATCAGTCTTGAAACACGACATCAGAATGCGATACTTACAATATGATGTATTAAAAACAAAAGCGCAAGAAAAACATCCCATCGCGAAATCAAGTTTTCTTAGAATTCAATAAACACCCTGTTCCACCAGGGTTACCATAGGGGATTGATCATGAGCAATGTAGAAGCGAAAGAAAACGCGGAAATCAGTCTAAAAGAGGAAGAAGCCCTATTATCAAGATTAAAAGAAAAATTTTCACAACAAATTATCGATGCCCAGATTCAACGTAAATACCGAATTTTTATAAAAATCAAACCAGAGTCGCTCAAAGAAATTGCCCACTATCTCAAAAATGTCGAAAAATTCGAACATTTATCTTGCATCACTGGAATTGACTGGCCGCCCGAACCTGAACACAAACTTAAAGAAGATGAGTTCCTCGTTGGCCCAACTGGTACCATCGAGGTAGCTTACACCATTGGTAGCTGGAAAAAGCCCATTCTCGTTACTCTCAGAGCCTTTGTACCACGAGACAATCCCACGATAGAGACCATCACCGATCTATGGAAGGGTGCAAACTTCTTGGAAAGAGAGGTATATGACTTGCTAGGGGTCAAATTCGAAGAACATCCCAATCTCAAGAGATTACTCTTGCCAGAGGATTGGGATGAATTAGAACATCCAGAT
>JAJRXH010000464.1 GCA_024276395.1 archaeon | reverse complement strand
TTTTCTTTTTTTTCGACTTGAATGAAAAATATTGATTTTCTTTCATGTCATCATTTCTTGCATGATAAGATAATTTTGTTACATTTAGAGAATTATTCTTTATTTCATCGTTTTCGAAGGTTTTTTCTTTATTTATCATTTTTGTGCTTTATTTGACTCTTTTTTTACTTAAATTTATCACGATGACCATCTTGGAGAGAATCTCTAGGTGAAGGTTTTCACATCTTCGTACTATAGAATGATTTGGATTTGATGTCATGCTTCGTTCGCGCGATGTACCAGCTTCCACGCGAAGCCCATTTAGACGCTGCACGTTCGTGGAATAGGTTCTAAAGCATCACTTTCTTGGCTTTACATGGTCAAGAGTGAAGAATTGTCTTCAAGGTAATGATGACTTACTTTTGACCATTTGAGAGAGTGACATCGATGTCATCTTCTCGAATTCGGAGGAAATGAAGATGAAAAGAGCCATCCAGAAAATTTTCAAAAGTAGACGAGCAATCACACAAGGGACCAAGGTAGCGCTTGTTGGGGCTGCTGTGATGGGCACCTTGCTCATTGCCATTGTTATTGGATTCCTTGTATTGACACCACAAGGTGCAACCGTCGTCATTAATGGAGCAGGTGCCACGTTTCCCTTTCCAATCATTCAGACTTGGATTGATGAATATACGGATCTAAACTCTAATGTTAGGATTAATTATGCTTCCATCGGTAGTGGCGGTGGTGTAAGACAGATTCAAAGCAAGACTGTCGATTTTGGCGCCTCTGATGCACCTCTTACCGTGGAAGAATACGAGAGCATGCCCGGCATTCTTCACATTCCCGAGGTCATTGGTGCAGATGTGGTGGCGTATCATCTCAAGGATGCTAGTGGGAACATCATTGATGATCTGAAATTAAACGGCACGGTCATTGCTGATATCTTTCTTGGCAAGATCACGCGCTGGAATGACCCAGCCATTCAGAAGCATAATCCTGGCCTGTCACTTCCCAATGAGCCCATCGTCGTGGTACATCGCTCAGATGGAAGTGGAACGACGTTCATCTTTACGGAATACCTGGCTAAGGTAAGTGTTGAATGGAATCAAACAGTCGGTGTGGGCAAGTCCGTGCAATGGCCGACCGGAATTGGTGCAAAGGGTAACGAAGGCGTGACTGCAAGCATCATTCAGACAGAAGGAGCCATTGGTTACATTGAACTCTCTTATTATCTTGCAAACTCTGACAAGCTAGGTGTAGTTCACGTGCAAAACCAAGCTGGCAATTACATTGAACCAACAGAAGCCAGCATCGCTGCAGCGGCTGCAGCGTTTGCGCAAGCAGGTGTTCTTCCACGTGGAAATGACTCATGGGAAGGTGTAAGCATCACGGATCCTCCCGCAACGAGAACTGATGCGTATCCCATTTCGTCATTGACCTACATTCTCATTTATCAAGATCTAAATAATGTCAGGGATCTTGAAACTGCTCAAGCATTACTCGACTTTCTCTGGTGGATCATTCATGATGGACAGGCACTTGTTGGCAGCCAAAATGATGGGGTTCCCGGGTATGTCCCATTGCCAAGCGAAATTGTAACCATTAATGAAAATACCTTGAAATTGGTAACTTACAAGGGAATGCCACTATATCTTCCAGATATTAGTTAAAACATTGAGATGTGAACATTGCATGACCAAGTTGGTCCTTTTTTAACTCTTTTCTTTTTGTTTTGAATTCAGTTCTTACAATTTTTTTAAATGATAAAGTTTTCTTGTTCTTTTTTTCTGACAAATTAAACTGAGAGTTATTCAGTTATCCCGTGGTGTAACGGAATGTAATCTCG
>JAJRXH010000463.1 GCA_024276395.1 archaeon | reverse complement strand
TTGGTTGGACCTGAATATCGCTTACCATACCAATTGGGAATAATCACCGAGGAATTCATTGCCATTACTAATGAAAATCTTTATCTTGGCGATTATCTCTTTTCACTAGATATTCTCGTGGTACTCATCACGATTTTTCTCTTAGCATCAATGATCATTTTTTACCGGAGAGAATTTCCATGATGCGGACACGAAAATCCTTAATTTCCCTAATGAGTTTCTTACTTCTTGTCTTGATGTTGATGATGACGACAACAACAACCATGATGATAGCACTCACGAACGTGGAACTAAAAAGAAACCACTTACATGATGCACGGTCCTTGCAGCTTGGTAATGAATCTTTCGCCAATGTCACTGGCTCATTCACGCCAACAGTTCCTCTCAAAAAGTATGCATCTTCCATCTTTAACTTGCAAGCTCAAGCTAATTACACGCCATTAAGCATCAAAGGTCTAGCCATCATTGGATGGCCTTACTACTTTCCATCTTTTTCCCAAGGATCAAACATCACTCTTACTTACTTTCTTGAAGCCAATCATTCCTATATTGGATTTTTATTTGGTGATTACTTGCACGAGAAGATAGATTTGGACCTTTGGCTCATCACCACTAACATAACAAGCAACGAGACTCAACTCCTAGAATTTACCCCTGAACATGACCTTGGAAAACAAGATATCCTACAGTTTACTGTCACGGAAACCGGAAATTATACCCTCGTGATCTATAATCACGTTAGTCAAGAAGAATTTTCACTTGTAGGATTCATTCTCCTAGAAGAGATGAGCGGTAACAAGGATTCATTCGAGATGGAAAGCCCGATCATCCTACCATTAGAAGAAATTCCCCGTTATCACACGTATCGGGGGATATTCATCCCTTGGAAGGAGGACTATCAAGATGTCAACATGACAATCCAGTTCACTTTTACAGATTCCACGATGCAATTAAACGCTAGTATCTATCGAGCGTTCACCCCAGATGATCTATTACGGTATGATCCCTTTCTTCCAGCAGCATCACGACACTCAGACGATTTTAAAACTATCGACATGAAAAACACCATGAATAGACTTTCACTACTATTGGGACCTAAAGAAAAAGGATGGATGACTTTTCCAGGTCTCATTGTCTTTATGGAAGCAATTGAAGGCAATGGGACTGTCACGCTATCAGTCAATACCACCACGCAGTTCGACATCCAATACACTACTCCAATTGGCGTGCCTCAATATCTCATTCTCAATCAAACTTCATTTTTTGCCTCCATATCTTACTATCTCGACAAAAGGGAAAAATACGATATTCTCTCGTGGTTGATTTCCCCTTCCCCAGAAGAAAATAATCCAGTAACAACACTAGAAGAGACAATAACGGTACAAGCATGGCAAGGATCTGCCTTGGAGGCTGAATCAAACTTTCTTGACCCAAGAAAAGTTCCCTTGCTGAGCAAGGAGACCACCACGACGCCAACGATTCACATCACGTCATTTAATCCACCAAAATCTGGAAGATACACGTTCATCGTTTATATCAACGCGAAAACGAACATCTCAAAGCAACACATCCTCGTCTTCAATATCTTGGAGCGATGGGACATGACAAGTCGGCCCACCAGAGAAGCAATCATCGAAGGGCGAAACAAGTGGAATCCACTAGATTATGGCCTCCAATCATTTAAAGTCTTTTTCATTCCAGTTAGTCAATGGAAAGGAAAGAACGTCACCTTTCATCTTACCGTACCAGAAACGCTAGAAATAGAGGTAGGATTGCATCCATTCACGACCATGCGTGACCAGCTTCAATTCAATCCTTTTTCCCACGACCACGCCATCACGTGGAAAAAGGGAGCCAATGAGGAACTGACCGTATTTTCTGAAGTTGGAAGGCGAAACAAGGATAAAATCAACGATACCTTCTGGGTATTATCCATCATCGGTCTTGCTGGCAAGGGAACAATTCAAATCTCTTGGACCATAACAGATGTCCCCATCAATTGGACGGACCTCACAATAACAGGTACCATCGTTCTTGCTTGTCTCGTGATCATCATCACCGTGGCATGGAAAGGAGAAGAATATTTCCACTCCATTTAAGTGACGATGAATGAGCCCGAAGTCCGAATGAAGAGAATGTACCACGTGCACGTAAGCGAAAAGTTCAAATTCCAAATATCCCACGAATGCCTCATTACCATCCTACAATTTAGCAATCAAGAAGCATCCAAAGTCGATGCGACAAAATATTCCTAAATCTCTTTCCTTTGTTCAAGATAATACCTCTTCTCCAAAATAAGAATATCAAAGGCAAAGAGTACCAATGAAAATGTCGTCTACATCAAACCCGGAGAAGCAAGAGTTTCACGAATCTTGAAAAATTAGCAAATAAATAACTAATTCTGAATGAAAAAAAAGAATGATAAAAAAACAAGTGGCTTTTAACCGTGATCCATCCATCGATTATTAGTCAGGTGGTCACGAAGATGCTTCTT
>JAJRXH010000462.1 GCA_024276395.1 archaeon | reverse complement strand
TAGAGTTTTAGAAACTTGGCATTAATGGCTACAATCACGGTACTAAGTGACATTAGTAGAGCACCAACCGCAGGGCTTAAGATGATGTTCACTCCAGCTAAAACACCAGCAGCCAGTGGAATGGCGAACGTGTTGTAACCAGTTGCCCATGAGAGGTTTTCCATCATCTTTCGGTAGGTTGCTTTTGCTAGACGAATGATTGCTAGAATGTCCCTTGGATCACTGCGTACCAAGATAATATCAGCAGATTCAATGGCGACATCAGTCCCAGCACCAATGGCTATTCCCACGTCTGCCTGGACGAGTGCTGGAGCGTCATTAACTCCATCACCAACCATTGCCACCGTAAGTCCGCGACCTTGTATTTTTTGGACTACCTGAGCCTTTTCATGTGGTAAGACTTCGGCAAAGTACTCATCAAGACCGATTTCTTCAGACACCCATTTTGCCACTAGTTCATTGTCACCAGTGAGCATCATTGTTTTAATTCCAAGTTCATGGAGTTTTGCGATGACTTCTTTTGATTCGGGCCTGATGATGTCAGCGAGTGCAACAGATCCAATGAGTTTTCCGTCTACTAGGACATGAACTGTCGTTTTTCCTTGACCAGGTAGCTTGTTTATCTCTTCGTTTTGAATCTGAATTCCAGCTTCCTTGAGATATCCGGGACTGACTACCATAACTTTTTTACCCTCGATGACACCTTGAATTCCTTTTCCAGGGATGGCTTTGAATTCAGTCACGTTTTTCTTCTTGATTCCTCTTTTTTCAGCTTCTTCGACAATTCCTCGGGCGATGGGATGCTCTGAATTCAATTCTAATGAGTAAGCTAAGGTAAGGATATCTTCCTCAGTAAAGTTACTACCAGTTTCAGCTACTATGTCAGTGACTCCGAATCGACCTTCCGTTAATGTGCCTGTCTTATCAAAGATAATGGCATCAATATTCCTTGCTCGTTCGAAGGCATTGCGATCACGAATCAGAAGTCCATTTTGTGCGGATATCGAGGTAGATACAGCCACTACTAAAGGTACTGCAAGCCCCAATGCGTGTGGACAAGCAATGACCATCACGGTGACGGCTCTTTCCAAGGCAAAAGCTATGGTTTGGCCAAGAAAGAAACCCCATGCGATGAAGGTGATTGATCCGGCACCAATGGCGATGAGGGTTAAATAGAAGGCAGCTCTGTTTGCAAGATCTTGTGTGCGAGATCGGGTTTTTTGTGCTTCTTTTACCAGTTCAATGACTTGTGAGAGGTAAGTATCCTTGCCAGTTCGCTTGATTTCAACGACAATGGCACCTTCACCGTTTATTGCTCCTCCAATCACTTGATCACCAGGTGCCTTTGAAACAGGCTTGGATTCTCCAGTAAGCATGGCCTCGTTAACACTAGTTTCTCCCTTGATGACAATTCCATCCGATGGGATTTTTTCTCCAGGCTTGATGATGACTTGATCACCAGGTTTTAGTTCTGAAACGGGAACGTCCACCGTGCTACCATCTGGTCTGATGAGGTGTGCCTCTGAGGGCATTAACTGGACTAGTGCCTCTAATGCACGAGATGCTCCTAGTATTGAGCGCATTTCGATCCAATGTCCTAATAACATGATATCAATAAGCGTGGCTAATTCCCAGAAGAAGAAAGATCCTTCAAACCCTAGATCAAGTTCGAGTGTCATATCAACAACCACGAGAGCGCTGTAGGCATACGCGGCCGTGATGGCTACGGAAATGAGTGTCATCATTCCAGGTTGGCGCTTTTTGATTTCGTCACTAAGCCCTTTCAAGAAGGGATAGCCACCATAGAAGTAAATGATGCTAGACAAGATAAAAAGGAGATATACCTCGGTATTAAGGGGTAGTCCGTATGTTTCTGCTTGGAAGAACTTTATAATGCCTAATTGCTTGAATTGAAGAAAGTTTTGGATTAATGGTGATAATAATAGCACGGGGATGGTGATGATCGAAGAAATGATGAATCGTTTCTTGAAGTCTTTAATCATCATTTCATGGTGTGATGAATGGTCACCACCGTGTTCACCGTGTTTTTCATGTGCCTGGTGTTCTGGCTGGTGTCCTTCGTGCTTTGTTTCGTGCATTTCGTGTCGTGATGGCTGTGATGCATGTTGGTGTTCTGGCATACCGTGTTCGTGTTCATATTTCATTTCATTTTTTTTGGTTTCTTCATCGTGATGATGTTGATGTTCATCCATAAAGCTTCACCTCTGAACTTCCAATCCATTCAAATATATCATTAGAAGATATATAAAATTATCTATATATCCAAGATATGGAAGAAAGAATTCATCCACTTGACGGTAACGCTTGTCCATATTATTAACGTTTACGTTCGATTGTGTGATCATGATGCTTCTGAATATGAGATGACTATCGACCCTTCGTGCGGATGTTCTCTTTTTCGACGATAGTTATTCAGTTAACCACCTTCTTTAAAAAGGAGTTTCTAAAAGTGAATATTTCGTTTAAATTCCCTAAGGCCGAGTAAATGACTGTTTTTTCCACATTTTAGGATAAAATAATAATCTGACGATTTCTGGCTTGCGTGTGAAGAAGCGAGTTATTTACTTGTCCTTGAAGTTTTAAAAGAAAATGATGACTGAATAACTCTCGATAAAGTAATAATGCTATATCAAGGAGAAGATGTTTTTGAATGGTTAGCAGCGGAACGGCAAGAAGTGCAGCAGAAAAAGATCTGTTTAGAGGATGATGTGAGTAATTTTCCACGTTGAAATATGGTGACATTACATGTCTGACAGCGGTTTAATGATCCCTGGAAGGCGATTCGAGAGATTTTGAGAAACCTCTGAAGAACATTCTCATAGAACATTCGTCCTTTTTTGGTTAAGGAAAAACATCGTTTCTTTTTGTTATCGGAAGTTGGAATCATGATCTGCGTGGCCATTTTCTCATCTCTTAGCTTGTTAAGAAAAGAATAAACAAAGCTAACGCTGATATTCTTGCAAAATTTTTGCTGAAACTTTTTTTGTAGATCATAGGCTGTTTCTGGATTCTCGTGCAAGAGTGAAAGTAGCATCAATCTTGCAAAATCACAGAGAACATCCACTTCTTTGAGTTGTTCTGGCAGAGTATTATTCAGTATAGGTGGCTGCATCATTCTTTCAACACATCATCCTCTAATATTTTTAGCTAGCATGCTAAGAAATCTTTCTCAAGTTATCCATTCATACTAAATACTGGTTGTATTTCTTTCATGAATCTATTCTTGCAAGTAATTGAACAAAAATAGTAAATTTCTCCTTGTAATTCAAAGGACAACTCTGAATTTGGACGAGTTAACGCCATTAGGCATATGGGATCAATGATGTTACTTCTTGCCCATTGAAGGCTAATCTTGCCGTCTTCTAACCATAATATTCGATCTGCTAGATCTTTGATTCTTGGGTCGTGAGTGACGATGATCACGGTTTT
>JAJRXH010000461.1 GCA_024276395.1 archaeon | reverse complement strand
TCTTCTAGGTGAACTCTCCGAATACGAATCATCTCTCGCGTCGAAAAGAGCAACAAGTGGCCATGTTTTCCGATCGCGGATTCATGCTGAGTAATCTGATAATTTTTAGGTAAGTCTGGATAAAAATAGGTTTTTCTTGCAAAAAAAGTCTTACTTTCTATCTCGCAGTTTAGAGCCAACGCGACTCGAATTGCTTCCACGAGGGCTTTTTCATTCAGCCGCGGTTTAGAACCTGGAAATCCGGTACAAGTAGGGCAAATATTCGTGTTTGGAGGTGCCTTTTTGTTGTTGGGACAGGTGCAAAAAAGTTTAGTTTTTGTAGGCAAGGGTACGTGTATTTCTAGACCTATCATCACGCTGCTTGATTTAGATTTCATTTTCCATCAAATCCAACACGTTCACGTGATCTTTTGGTTCTTTTAGTGGAAACATTTCTTTCCAAAACCTACCAACGTGAAATAACGTAGACTCTTGAAAATGATTCGCAATGAATTGACAGCCAATGGGAGAAGGCTCATGATCAATGGGAAATGATGCGTGTGGAAACCCGCAAAGATTTGGGGGAATCGTGAGAATATCAAGTGCATAAACTTCAATGGGACTTAAAGACCGGGCATCCTCAATTTTTGGTGCGAGAATGGGCATGGTTGGCGTGGCAATGAGATCGTTGCCACGAAATATTTCCTTGATTTCCTCTATCAAGGCCCGACGTATTTTCATGGCCTTGAGGTAATACTTGTCTCTATAGCCAGCCATGCGGGCAAATGTTCCCAGGACGATTCTTCTTTTAGCTTCCATCCCAAAAAATTGGCTGCGTTGTCTTGTGAAGAACTCATCGAAGTGATCCTCAAAATTCTCGGCTAACTTGCCATATCGGAGTCCACAATAACGCGCCAAGTTAGTGGAGACTTCTGCCGTGGCAATGATGTAATAAGCTGCCACGCTAAATTCGTAATGAGTGATGCTCATGTGAGTGATTTCAATTAGCTGTTCCTCTTGGAGGCGAGTCATTGCCTTCCAGAAACTTTTCACGATAAGAGGATCACAATTTTCAATCACATCGTCAAGTATCGCTACTTTCAGCGGCTTTAAACCATTTTTCTTCATGTTCTTCGAATGTAAATGATAATCTACCAAGGTGGCATCCTTGGCATCTCTTCCCACCATTCTCGAAAATGCTCTTTCGATATCATTAATATCCCTTCCCATAAGGCCGATTTTATCCAAGGAATTTGCATAATCGATGAGACCCCATCGAGACACGACTCCGTACGTGGGTGTAAAGCCGATCACACCATTAAAGGCTGCTGGACATGAAATGGAGCCACCAGTTGAAACAGCCAAGGCAATATGATGACTTAACAATGCTGTCAAAACAGCAGCTCCCCCACTAGAACCTCCAGCTACACGTGATGAGTCAAAGGCATTACGAGGAATCTCATGTGCTGAATTTAAAGAAAATGTTCCAAATCCAAATTCATCCATCGTTGTCTTACCAATGATGATTCCACCGCCATCTTTCATTCGCTTGACGACTGTTGCATCAAATGGAGGCACGTAACCGTCCAATATTCGTGAACCTGCAGTTGTTTCCAAGTCTTTGGTACAAATATTGTCTTTCACGCTCACGGGATAATACTGCATATCTTCATTGCCTGATTTCTCGACTCGTGCAATGAAATTTTCCAATTGATCTTCTGATGGCCATGAATGGAAAAATCCAAACCTTTCATTAAGATGAAGTAATTTTTCGAGCAAAATCTCGTAAAAACCTTTAATTTTATCTCTTTTCGTGAGAATTAATTGCTTGAATTCTTCTAAGCGAGACAGATTCATCATCAGCGACATCCCATGCTCTTCCTTTACCTCTGAATTATCTAAGCAAGCGATAAATTGATCTTAAAGATGTCATTTTCGAGTTTTAGGTCCCCACACGTATCCTTCCGAATTCAACTTTAGTCGTCGCCGTAAAATTTCAACGTGCTCAAAGATCTCTGGCTCATCATCCGTACGGACATTTTCATCAATCCTTGACTTGACATCGAGAGGATGATAAGCCGGTTCTAGATGTTCTACTTTTGCTTGATCTATGACTGCAAAAGCTTCAAGAATGTTTTCTAAATCCTTCAACAAGGCCTGTTTCTCGCTTGCAGTGATTTCCAGCCTCGCGTTCTTGAGAACCCGATCTAATATTTCTTCAGTCAATCTCATCGTCATTCACATCGGCCAATACGACTAAACCCAATTCGTCAAGTCGTTCTTCTTCTAGTGGTGTAGGGGCATCATCCACGTGAGATAAGAATTTCTTGGTCTTGGGAAAGGCTATATAATCTCGAATATTCGAGCCGCCTCCCATCACCATTACCAGGCGATCTAGTCCAAGGGCCATTCCTCCATGGGGTGGAGCCCCTAACTCGAGTGCCCGTAATAAGAATCCAAACCTCAACTCCATTTCTTCATCTGTATATCCAAGCAATTCAAAGATTTTCCGCTGAAGAATGGGATCATGGATTCTGATGGAACCACCACCAACTTCCGAACCATTGATAACAAGATCATAGGCCTCAGCAAGAATCTCTTCTCGTGACCGTGAAAGATAGTCTAATGACGGTATCTTGGGAGATGTGAATGGATGGTGGGATGGCTTGCTGAGAAGGTTTCCTTCTTCATCTCGTTCAAAGAATGGGGGGTCTATTATCCAAACAAAACTCCACTGATCCCGCTTTTTTAATTCCAATAAGTCAGCAAGATGGTTTCGGAGATGTCCCATGATGGTCAAGGCTTTATGTTCTCGATCTGCCACGAAAAAGAGAAGATCTCCATTATCTGCATTCATTCTCTTGATCAATTCATTCTGTACTTGGTATGGAAAACTTTTTGCTATGGTTTCGGGAATGGAACGTAATCGTCCTTGATCCTCGACAATTAACCACGTGAGACCCTTAGCTCCGAGAGCATTCATGGCAAATTCAATGACTCGTTGTGCTTGCTTGACACCAAAGCCTCTTTCATACAAGGACGGTGCACGAATGCACTTGATGCTCCCACCTTGTTCAATGACCTTCAAGAATATTTGATACTTGGACTCTTTAGCTAGATCAGTGACATCCTCAATGCTCATATCAAAACGCAAGTCAGGCTTATCAGATCCATATTTTTGAAAAGCTTCAGCAAACGTCAAGGTATTGAATTCTACATCCTCAACGCCTAAAATTTCCTTCCATAGACGCCTAATGAGAGCTTCTATCAACTGTCTAATTTCTTCAGCGGTGATGAAACTCATTTCAAAATCGACCTGGGTAAATTCTGGTTGACGCTCTTCTCTCAAGTCTTCGTCCCTGAAACACCGTGCTACCTGAAAATACCGATCTAAACCGGCAACCATGAGCAATTGCTTGTAGAGTTGTGGTGATTGTGGAAGTGCATAAAAATGCCCTGGGAGAATCCTTACTGGAACGACAAAATCCCGTGCTCCTTCTGGAGTGCTTCTAACCAAGTAAGGTGTTTCTATTTCCCAGAAACCGTGATCATGAAAGAAGTCTCTGATGATTTTCGTCACGCG
>JAJRXH010000031.1 GCA_024276395.1 archaeon | reverse complement strand
TTCAAGTACCGTGCCTTAACTAAACCTTTTCTTGACCACAAATCACTAACCTTGTTAGTTGCTTTTTGAGACGAGCAAGTTGCTACCAGAGTAGAATTGCTCATTCTTTGTCGCTTCTGATCAAGAAAAAATTGGAGCGGTAATGGCCAATACTTGGCAAGAATTACAAATGCATCTTCCCATTTTTCTTGTCTAATTAAGAAAAAGGTAAGATCACGTAAGAGGAAAAACTTGAACCGTGCGTGTCGACGAGGATCATGATCCCTCAGATCCAATAATACCAAGACTTGCTCATACATAGAAATTGCTAAGTTATCCTGCTTGAGTGGGAAAAAAAGTCGCTCTCTAAGAGTCTTCAGTTTCACCACAATGTCTTGAACATTCGAGTTTTTAATCTTTCGACTATTTTGATTAAAATCAACAATGAATCGGCTTCCATTTCTGATCATTATAGATCGATCCTGTTACCTTCACTCTTAACAATCAATTATCCTAAAACAACTGATGAAGATATTTTTCGAATAGTTTTTTTAATCTATTCAGTAATGAAATTGTCCTAATTTGATGAATCGTATTAATGGCTATGGTGTTCATCATAACTAAGGTTGTAATGAAAAACAAAAACGTGTAAGGCAAGACATCTGGATCAGTAAAACGCTGAAGAAAAGTGGTTGCACCCACAGTAAAAGAAACTTGCAGTGATGAGAATTCAAGACTAAGCACATCAATGCCAAAATAACCTACCGAATTTGAATCAGAAGACCGATCCAAAGAGGGTAATTGAAGCGATAAAGAAGATACTCTAAGTAAAAGAATCACTTTCGGTGTCTTCACATTTTTACCAGCAGAGAAAATCGACTGAAAAACTGACCTTGGAATTAGGAATGACAAGCTAAATGAAGACAGTTGATTAAAATGTACAGTCAGATGATTTTTCTTGCTCACCACGTTTGAACTATAATTTTTTTCTAAAGAAGAATAAGATGTCTTCTTAGGGTGATTTTCTAAATCATCCACCCCTCTCACTTTTGCTTGTAAAGAAAAAGAAAGAAAACCATCATCATCGAATAGAGATGACTTTGTATGAAATTTCAACATGCTCAAGCCTTGCAGCGTAACGTTAAAAAAATCCACGTACTTGAGAAGTGAGGGGACGAGAGGGAGAAGAAGGGGAATCTCAAGTTGTTGTGTTGGTAACATAATCTGGGAGCCCCATTGAATGTTTGAACCTTTAAGATAGGGAAATAAATCAAGAGAAAGATTAAAAGGTAGCATAAAAGATACAGTGAGATCCGGAAGAGCTGATACGGGGTCATCTGAATTCCGGATGGAAGAAATATCATCTTTATCTAGTAAATACGAATTAGGAAAATATGTAACGATCAGTTCATCAACGTACCACGTTCCATTCAGTTTACGAATGCCAATTCGTTCCACGGTAAGGGTTAAAGACATATCAACAGTAAAAGACTCTGGTAGATCTTTCAGAGAAGGTACTGATGGAAGGCCGAAAAAATAGGAACGTGAACCAACCATT
>JAJRXH010000460.1 GCA_024276395.1 archaeon | reverse complement strand
GCTCCCGTGACTAGGGGTAATCCCACGAGGACTCGTTTTTTATCCTCGCAACGCACGGAACGACAGCACCAGCACGGATGACGCGATGCTGATGCTTGAAAGCCACGCAGCACCGACCTGATGACGTCATCGACAAAACAGAGGAGAAAAAATAAGAAAACCACCCGTGGGAACGGGTAATCCCACGAGACCTCGTGTTTTATCCTCGCATCACGGGGAGAGGTCCTCACGAAGCGATTAACGTGATGACACGACCTTGAACCCGCTCGTGACAGACACATCGGGCTGATCAGAAAAACTGAAGATAAAAAAGAGAGAAAAGAGAGAAAAATAAATTGAAGTCTTTTTTTCTGAAATATCTAATTTTTTTGTTTTTCTAACCACCTTTATTTCTTGAACTTTATTTCTTGATTAGGATAAACAAAATTTTCACGTGATTCATTACTTCAAGTCCTAAACTGACTGATCTGATCTTTTAGTTGTGCAGCAAGATCAGCCAATCGTTGTGCGGTCGCCGTGATCTCTTCCAATGTGGCAGCTTGCTCTTCTGTTGCTGCTGCTGCCTCTTCCGTTGCCGCCGCATTCTCTTCGGCACTAGCTGCAACAGAGGTAGCACGCTCCGTGATTTGATCAACCGAGGTCTTGACTTCTTGAAATGCTATCTCAACAATTTCTTGGATTTCACTGGCCACGTGATGTGATTGTTCCGACAACCGTCTTACATTTTCTGCCACCACGGTAAAGCCACGGCCAGCTTCACCAGCTCTTGAAGCTTCGATCGCTGCATTGATGGCTAACACGTTTGTCTGATTCGCTGTCTCAATCGCTAATTCTGAAGCCTCTTGTATTCTATTAAAGAGAGTCTCAACCTTTTCTTGTAATTCTCTTGCCACCCTAGTTACCTCTTGCATTTGCTCGGACTGCTCAGAACTACTACGTGCCATTTGCTGTGTTAAACTTGTTATCTCTTCAGCCGAAGCGGAAACTTCTTCGGATGAACCCGCTAGTTCTTCAGCATTACCAGCTAACTCATTGCTGATGTCCTGAAGCGTGATGACTAGGTTCTTTAATTGTGACAATAAGTAGTTAATAGCATTAACAACTTGATCTAATACTGTCAAGCCAGAACTTTCCAGCCGAATGGTCAAATCTAGATTTTCAACGATCTTATGAGTGTTTCTAGAGACTGCCTGCAACGATTTAAAAAAGATTATGCTCTCCCAGGCAGCGATTAAGGTTAGAACAAGAAATAACAAGCCATTAACAATTAACAATACGTGCATTGTACTTTCATCTACATGCGTTAGGAACTTAACATCTTCTTGGAGGACACCAAGTATTTGAACAATGGCCATCAAGAATAAAAGAATCAGCATCAAAATAATTCGAAAATAAACGTTCTTAAGTCGATTATCCACATTTGAAGGTACATCTGAACTCATTTTGACCTCTCTCGTTTCGTCCATCCCATTGCAACACTCGCAATGAGATTTTAAAAGGCTTTCAATGGAATGTGTTCTTGAAATGAAATGCCACGATGGTGAAACACGTGAGCCAAAAAGAACAGAAATGGATTGTCATTCGTGAACTTACTGACATAAAGGATTTTATGAAAATTCCTTGGCTCATTACCAAGGCCTGGCAATTAGAATTAGAGATAGACTTGTTCTCAACTCAAGACCGACAAGTCTCTCTAAATAGTGTAAAAAACATCATTCAACAAGTCGTTCCTCCAACGGAGATAAAAGCCGTCGTGCACGCTGGTGGTTTGGTCTTGGGAGCTTTTACTAACGACGAAAAAGAGATGATAGGATTCATCTATGCCATTCCAGAGCACGTGAAATCTGATGAGCTCTTCTTAGTCCCAATAAAAAGAGCTCACCACTCTCATATGATGGGAATTCTTCCACAATACCAACATCATGGAGTAGGATTCCAACTTAAGTTAGCACATCGTCATTGGGCCCTTAAAAATGATATCCAACTCATCACTTGGACCTTTGATCCCCTATTAAGTGCGAATGCCTATTTAAACTTTCACAAGCTCGGTGGAATCACGAGAAAAATTTATCCTAATTTTTATGGAGAAATGGAATTTTCACCATTATACAAAGGTGTGCCCTCCGATCGTTTCGTCGTTGAATGGTACATCAACACGAAATATGTGAAAGAAAGAATTACCAATCCCGTCAAGCCAGAAACTTGCTTAAAAAGATATCTTGATGAGGGATACAAGGAAGTACGGACAAGAAGAAATGAACAAGGATTTGTCGTGCCCCCAAAGTTGAACGAACTACCCCAAGCACCAGAAAAAGGAGTCATTCTTCAAGTTCCAGAAGACAGCGTATCCTTGCGAATTGCCGATCCTAGGCTAAACGTGGAATGGCGTCACTTTTTAAGAAAAGTGTTCACTCAATTCTTGAACATACAAGGATATGCCATAATTGATTACCTTACCTTGCTGAATGAAAAAAGAAATAATTTTTACGTGATGGCACGAGATTTGAAGCCAGATCAATTTCACGTGATGGAATGAAGGGAGTTATTCACTTCCCCTTGGAGTATTTAAAGGAAGAATAGGTTTTTAAAAACATCTTTTAAATGACGGGGAG
>JAJRXH010000459.1 GCA_024276395.1 archaeon | reverse complement strand
GGGGTGGGGGGAAATCTTGAACTGTTGAATCAACCATGACACTCACTGTTCTCAAGGATGGGATTTTTCTGGCAGAGAATACATGTCGCATGACACTTGATACACGATGATCACGTTTCAACAGCAGCCGCATCACCAAGGTGGCAGAAGGAAAACTCCCGTAACTGTCGTGATCCGATGAAGGCTCGTGCATCGATCTTGACTCCCGTGGAGAGAGCGTCACGCGGCGAGTGACTCAATGACATGAATTGAAGACATCACATTACCGACGTGATGGCATGGCTAGCGAGACAGAAGATGAAAAAAGACGAAAAGTCTCGAAAGTCTTTGATGCACGGCCAACGTTAAAAAGATATTCCACTAGAGAATGTTGGCTTTAATGCTTGGATGATTGAAAGAACGATTGTTTTCATCATTTTCACGTGTTTTCTTGAAACTCGTCTCCTTTCAACATGATCCATCATAGATTCAGAACATGTTTCGAGAGACAAAGTTGCCAGTTGTTTTCCGCAAGATTTTTAACGTTCGCTCCACTCCTCCCTCATGACAACCACTCCGATCATCATCTGGAAGGCAAGTATCTCCTCCCAGGCCATTCATTCATCGTGCTGACTGATGGTGACGAGAGTGTTTTAGTTATCTTGGTTAGATGTAAAAATATTCTTAAAAACAAATCACGGGATGCTCCTATCTTCTCCTGGGTGGAAAGAATGTCAAATTTAGTTAAAATATCTCCAATTCAGTAATGCAGTATGGATCTAAAGAATCTCGAAAAATGAATGAAAAGGGTGATTTAGATGAAAGAATCTAGTAGCGTTCATTACATTTATCATGCTCTTGTTGGCACATCTCCTCTTGCAGTTTCTAACGCCATCGTGTGGTTTTTTCGCAAGCATCCAGAAATACAAGTTGACGAGATTCGGTTCATCGTGAGTGAGCCACAATCGTCAGAAGAGAAAGGAACGAAACACTTCATCGGGACCATCGTGGACTTATTGAAAGAAGACGCGTCAGAGCTGCTCGATCCTAACCCTCTTGACCAAGGTACCACCATCAAAGATAAAGATCCCATTGAAGTTCCAGAAGCTGATCTTCCTCGTGCCATTAGCATCATTAGCCAGAAACTAAAGGACGTGGATTCCTCCAAGGGCTTCATCATGGATCTCACGGCTGGAAGAAAGGCAATGGGAAACGCCCTGTTATGCGTGGGGATTCATGCAAGCGGTCGATGGAAAAGACCAGTCAAGTTTCATTACTACTTGTTGAAAAAGTTTTCACGGGAGATGATGAGCAAGAGAGCCACGGAATTGTCTAGTGATGATGTTGAATCCTACTTGTTCGATGTTGAAGACATCAATGCCGCTTTCTCCCAAGCTTCTTCTGGAACTACATCCCGTTTCACTGGTAGATCTTGATTCCGTCGATGAATGGCGAAAGTAGCATGAAACGGAGGTAACACGTGAAATGAGTGCAATAAAAAGCTTAGTTGCAATCCTCTCACGCATGAGAGAAGAAAAAGCGAGAAAGCAGCTTCCAGAGACCATTCGCATCCGTGGACATCTTGAACATGGCTCAAAACTTGAATCATTTATCATTGATGTTGATTTTAAAGACAAGAACATGAAGATTTCCAAGGGTTCTAAAGATGTTGAGAGATACCTGGCACGAGCAGCGCGATCTGCTGGCCTGATTCCATTATTTGATGAACATCGGAAAAAGAATTCTGATGAAAATGACAAAAGCGACTTGAAATCAACGTTCAATCAATTCATCAACAAGCGCAAGCATTCAAAAGGAAGACATGCCATGCTTGCGATCGCCTTCGACACGAATCTCATCTTTCGACATTACATTCACTTGGTTAGTGACCATCTTGTCACGGAACATGGAGAGAACACCACTTTTGTATTCGTGTTATCTGCAATAAGCATTGAAGAATTCAACTGGCAATCCGAAAGTTCTCTTGAAGAAGGGACAATGCTCGACTCTTTAATGCAGCTTTGCGAACAGAAATCCATCATCCAGTATCCGCTCGTTGGTACCTATCACGACGTGAAAAATTCTGATCAGAAAAAAAAGTTGAAACGATCCTTGAAAAGACTTCGGAACCAGCGTGGAAGGATGGGAACCAAGGGTCGTTGGGAAATCAAGACTGCCCTCGACAATCACCCCACTCTCATCATCAAGAGCGAAAATCTAACCATCTTTCCGCAACTAAGCCAGCATCACGTTTCCCGTCAGAGTAGTGCCAAGGCCGATCAACTTATCCGACTTGATTTCGAATTCTTCAACCGTAACACGTCAGTTGATCTCCTCGTTCTAAGCGCAGATAAGTCATTTACAAGCGGACTCCGAGCGCTGGGAATTGATGCGCTCTATCTTCCTCCTCCAATACACTTCACGAACATCATCACCAAGAACATCAATGAACGGTACCTGGGTCTTTTCATCATGGAATTGTTAGTATATTGTCCTTATCTTGAGATAGACCCCCGAATTCCCGATACCATGGAAACCACGCCTCCCTTGGATACTTTTGTCCTTAGCTCTGACTGGCCAGGAAAAACAAGCGAAGAACAAGAATCTGGAATTCTCCGAGGATGTTTTGCCAGTAATCCCATGCAACTCCTAAAATTGAAAGCACCATTTTGAGAAAACTCACCAGAAACAGGTAATCGAAAATATGGTAAACAGAGAAATATCGTCGTGATAAAATGACGGAATTGCTTCAAACTTGAAAAAAGAGATCAATCTTTCCTTTTTCTGATTTGACCGCGAGCAATCGAAGATGGTAGAACAACTCTTGGGAGCTTGGATGGCTTTCATCACGAATACATGAACCGAAGCGGGCAAGAACGTTGCAGACAAGGTCTCCATGGCTCAAAAGGATGCATCCAACAGCCAGCACAGATGAAGATGCTTACATCTTCATTGAAAACACTGTTAGATGCGACCCAATGACCTTGACTTGAATGTCCTCCACATCTCCGACAATAATAGACCTTCCGCCGAACATCTCGATAATAAGCCGAATTCTGCCACCAAACATCATGTTTTTCCATTTCAGGCGTGTCTAGAGACATTTTCTTTTTTCCCTCCCATCATTCAAGCTCATCCTTCAAGATCTTTTTTAGTAACTCATGAAACACATCGTCTAAAAAAGAATGGATTCATGACAATTTGTTTAGAATTGTTCTCTCGCATTAAAACCGAAAATAAAACCAAGAGCACGAATCAAGAACCATAAACCTTTGAAAGTAAAGTGCCTAAATTAAATGACATTATTACTTCTAATCAAGGGAGGATTACATTCACCGTGACGAACAGATAACTAACAACAATGCTCTTCAATCCATTGAACCTGGGACCCGATTTCTTGGAATTCAAGTGTCATGTCATCATCGTGACGTGATGACAGAAGATTTCCCATCTTCTCTTTGACGGATGAAATGAACCGAAAGATATAGATACTCACCATCTCCCAGTCACTAGGAGAAGCTCACTAGGTTTGGATTCATTCATGGGATCACCAATTCTGAAGAAGTGACAAGCACTCATTCCTTTGTTAGGCAGCGGAAGAAAGAGCACGAAGATGTGCAAGTTAGATATCTTGAAGACTTTTCCATCGTTCTTGATTCCATGGTTCAGTGTTCTTCTCATTAGTTGAAATATCCTCCGTCAATCGAATGGAAAAGCTCGCTGACATCGTTATCGTTGACTTTACCGTAAGGCACGATCTAATACTGGTTATGGTAACAATGTTTTTTAAGATCTGACAAATTTGCCCAAATGGTGAAGGCACGGTATGAGAACTGATGATGAGGACGGAATCACCATGGGATTTTTCTGGTGAGGTTAGTGGAAATGATCTTCCAGGAAAACCTGAAGGTATCGTGATTCTCTCATCTCCAGAGAGCGTTCAAATCAGTAACAAGGACGTTAAATCAAAAATACAAGAGAGAGAAAGCACCCGTGACCAGGGGTAATCCCACGAGACCTCGTGTTTTATCCTCGCATCACGGGGAGAGGTCCTCACGAAGCGATTAACGTGATGACACGACCTTGAACCCGCTGGTGACAGAAACATCGGGCTGATCAGAAAAACTG
>JAJRXH010000458.1 GCA_024276395.1 archaeon | reverse complement strand
CAAGTTAGGTAAATCCATCCATTGCCACATTGAATGACCACATCTTGAGGTGCAGTAGGCACGGCCCCTGGAGTTACCTTAATTTCATTAGAAGCAGGGCCGATACCAAGTGCATTCTCAGCTTTTACCACATAATAATAAGCTTGACCATTCGTGACGGCGGTATCATTATAACTGGTAAGCGATGCGGATACATTAGCAATGTTCATGTAAGGACCTCCAGCCGTGGCGGCCCGGTAAACAAGGTATTGCACAATAACTGAACCGCCATCACTGGCAGGAGATTGCCAAGTAAGATAAATGAATCCATTTCCAGCCTGTCCAGAAAGGAACTGAGGTGCTTCTGGTACTCCGCTCACCGAGATGGAAACTTCGGTGGAATTGGCACCTTCACCCACCGCATTCACGGCACTAACCTTGTAATAATAGGTCTGACCAGCCACCACATCAACATCCACGTAATTCGTCGTGCTTCCATCGGTGGTATTGGCAATGTTCACGAACCCTGAACCAGAAGTCGTGGAACGGTAAATCTTGTAGAGCAAGATCGGTGCGCCCCCATCATCAGCCGGAGCCTGCCACGATAACGTCACTTGATTTGGAGCAGCAGCGGCAGAAGGTGATCGTGGAGCAGATGGGACAGTATTGCTACCGATCGTAACACTAACCTCAGTACTATTAAGACCAACACCAAGGCCATTCTCTGCTGCTACGAGATAATAATAGGTATTTCCAGGGGTAACACTCGTGTCGCTAAAGGAAGTAGTCGTGGTTGTTCCGATCTCCACGTATCCACTTCCACTGGCGGTGGAACGATACACGTGATACTGGAAAATTGGATCACCACCATCATCTGTTGGCGCGTTCCACGTCAAGTCAACTTGACCAGAGTTAATCGCGGTAGCTTGAAGATTAACGGGAGCTGCGGGTACGGCTTTGAATGTATAAGACTCTACAGTGCCTCTACGATTGGCTTCCGAGGTGAGACTATCTTGATTATCATATCCTCACATGAGACCAGTAGTTATTCCCGGAGCAATAGCAAAGTCGTACGTATCCCCCGTATCGAGCTTGCGCTTGAATTCTAAGATGGTTCCCGTGGAGTTTTCACTAGCTGCTGCTGCCAAGATATCATCTGTACCACCAAGATCAACATCTGGCGTGTGATTTTCCTTCAAATCTCCATGGTCATCAGAAATAGTAGTAGTTCCCCCAGAATAATAGCCAAGAATGACATCCGTGTTATCTCTATTACTCTCCGACCAATCAAACGCTATTCCAACCCATCCAAAATCAGTGGCATACAGGGCCATGTATAATTCTCCATTGACCCGATCAATAGTATAATACATGTAAAACTTGTACCAGCGTCCGTGTCGGAAGGTATATTCCATCGTGGCCTTGACTTGATATTCACCGTCTTGAATCACTCCATCAATGACCACAGAGGCTGCTTGAGTAGTGAGAGAAGATGACCCATCATCGCTGGTCATCCCCATTTGCTTTCCAGTTTCCGCATTGTTGGCTCCATCGGCGCTAGCCTTGGATGGTTGCAACAATAGACTTTGTGAAGAAAATGACAAAGACAATACCAGCAATCCCACGAATGCAAGGGCAATGATGCTTGCCATCACCGTGGAACGCCACTTTCCAGATTTCATGTGAAGAATTCTTTTCATTCCTTTCACCTTAAATTTCAAATCATCCATGAGGAACACCTCAATCAGATTTCTTGTCAATAAGCAAAATTTCAATCAAAACACGAGCGTGAAAAATTTTTAAACCAATCTTGACGCATTTGCGGACGCTTTTACCATGGATCTTTTTCAAATAAAATAATATATCCGATTAATATATACCATTACGCGATTCTCAGTAGTGAAGTTTATCTTCACTCTTGAGAATGAGAAACATTTGCGATATCAAAAAACTACTTGGTTGTTGAACAGTAATGAAGAAACAAGCAATGATTATCAATTATTGAGAATGAATATCATGATTCCATTCATCTTCACGTAATCAATGGGCTGCCACCATTCCAATCTAAGATAATTACATTCCGATTCTTCAAATGAACAAAGCTATCATTACAGCGTATTGAAGGAAACAATATCATTAACAACCGACTGAACAGAATTCACAGCAAACATCAACTAAATACCAGTAACTGGCGATGAGATGCTTGAACACGAAAAAGAAAACATCACTTTCTTCCCCAATGCTGATTTTTTTATCCTTAGAACAAGAACGACACGTGAAGATGCATCGTGACTTTCAGGCAGCTAAATGATGATGAAATGTCACTTGCAATGTCCACATTCATCTAAGGCAAAAAAAACAACTGGTAGGTTGACATGGTACGTTTCATATTGGTACGGCATGGCGAAACGGATTATAATCGACAAAAACGCATCATGGGATGGAAAGCCATCCCATTAAATGACCGGGGAAAGCAGCAAGCCCATCTCCTTGGCAAGCGACTCGCCGAAGAATATCTTTCTTCCGTAACTCACGTGTTTAGTTCTGATCTTTTAAGAGCTCAGCAAACCACTCAAATCCTTTATCAATACCTTCCCGCGACTCTCCCCCTCACCTACCTAGACGGACTAAGGGAACGTAAATGGGGAAGTTTCGAGGGAAAAACGATCGACGAATTACGACGAGAATACCAGCGCACTTACAACATTGCGCCTCCAGACGCTGAAACAAGGGAAACCTTTTACCATCGTTGCATCAAGACCTTTCAGCAAATCGAGTCTTGGAAAGAGTGGAGAAACCAAACAATTGTCCTCATCGTGACCCACGGCGGCACCATTCGGCAACTACTAAGAGGCCTGTTAAAAACAAGTTCCGAGCTGGGAGGTAGTTTTCCCGCATCCATCAACAATTGTTCCATTACCATCATCAAGCACAAGAAACTCGAAGAAAGCCAGTCTAATGATCCCAAGTTCATCTACATTCTAGAAAAGCTAAATGACACATGTCACTTGTCTTGAAAGTATTAAAAATTATTCTAAAAAAGAAGAACTATAGTCATCATGATCTTTTACATGAGATGTACGACATGAAAAAAGGAACAAGTTTTGATGATGAGAGTTATTCAGTTATCCCTGGCATTTAAAAAGAAAATTTAAAAGAAAGACCACGTCTTTAACTACTTCAAGGACGAATGAATAACTCTCGATGATGAGCCCCGTGACGATTAACCAGATGATCTACTTGATGATATTCTTTTCGTGCCGTGAAGGTAATGCGATGGTTCAAAATAGGTAAAAGACCCCTCATGACACCATGGAATTCCTATTCAGCTTTTTCTTGAGCCATACCCATAAGTTGGGCTTCTCTCGTCGATGATCTTGTTTCAAGTGCTGTTGGTCAAGAATGGACCGCATTCCTTCTTGATCTGGTAATATTCCTAGTTGGTAAAGATCTTCCCTAAACTGGCTAAACAGTTGCGGCTGAACTACATCATCGACAAGATGATGACGATACTTCCTGATGAAAGTGCCAACAATTTG
>JAJRXH010000457.1 GCA_024276395.1 archaeon | reverse complement strand
GGGTTTAAGGCATCGTCCACGACCTGAATGATGTTTTCTGATGTTCCCGCGTCCACTTCCCAGGTTTCATCGATGATGAACACGAGTGGCTCTTGAGAAGATGACTCACGAGCGTCTTTAGGGCTCGTGGAGACGTGTCGTGCCCACTCGTGGTGTTGTTTCGGCTGATTCAAGAAGTCGACGATGTGTGCCTCGAGACGGCTAGCCGTTGGCTGTGAGAGGCCCAGGAGGCGAGCAGCAGATTGCTGAGGGATGTTGTCCTTGAATCGTGCCATGGCCAGGCGTTCAAGGAGAGCGTGTTGTACGTCTCGTGCGAACTTCGAGTGATCTGCGGTGAATTCGGCGTGACAATCTTGACAGCGGTACACGGGTCGACCCTTTCCGAAACGGAAGAGTTATTCAGTGATCCCTTTCTTTGAAAAAGAGTTTTTAAAAGACAACCTTTTGAGAGTTATTTAGTTCTCACCTTCATTTAAAAGATTTTTTTAAAAACCTATTCGTTCCTTTAACTACTCCAGGGACAAGTAAATAACTTTTCCAAGGACAAGTAAATAACTTTCAGATATGAAGGAGAAGATCTGTGATATGATTATTGTCAGACCGTTAGTGAGGAATCAGATCATGTGCAAAACAAGGAAGGGGGAAATGTGATGAAAAATCGGAAAAATTGTTAAAAAAAGCAACAAGTAAGGTTGTTGTTTTGGCGAATCTTGTTCAAGTTAAATGCTGATTTAGTACTTCTACACGGGAGGTAATGAGTAAGACACACGAAAAACGAAGCTTTAAAAGTGTCTTAGGATTCTGTTACTTGAAAGGAGATGAAAAAGATAAGATAGATAGATGCTTGATATCATGGGATGTGGCAACTGTCATTTTGACAAGCATGATTTCTCTTGGCTGAGCTCTAACGGTTTCGTGGGTTTTGTTTCAAGGGTTTTGGCATTTAGATGAAAAGAGGGTTACTTGATGTTCATTGTAGACGTGCTTGATCTTGTAGACGTTCCAATCTCGGGGAAAAATCATCAGGATGAGATTTCATTACCAAGTGGTATTGGTGATGCTCCTTCTGGGAACCGAAATGTTCTTTCTTCTTTTGATTTTAATGTTCCCATCTCGATGCCGAGTGATGGTATCAAGGTATTATTTCGGCGTGCTAAAAGGACAATGACCGAACGGGTATTAGTGGTTGACTTGGAAACCACGGGGCTTTTTCAGTCGAAGAACCAAACGCGTTTTCCCGAGATCACGCTCATCGTGGCGTTTCAATTACCGGAAATGAGGCTTAATGTGTTTAGGTGTGGGGAGAGGAAAGAGGTCCTGAAATTCTTGATGTTCTCTCGAGATTATCTCGTGGGCTTTAACATTCGGCGCTTTGATCTTCCCTTGCTTTCTTGGTATCTCCGTGAAGATGTCGTGAACTTTCCTAATCTTGACTTGCTGGATGTAATCGAGTTGAGCTTGGGTCATTCTCTTCCCTTGACTTCACTCACGAAGGCCACTTTAGGTATCGAGAAGCTTGCTTCTGGTAAGAAAGCAATTGAATGGCATCGATTGGGAGATTGGACTCAGTTAATGAGATATGCCATTCATGAATCACTGTTGATGGCTGGAGTGTATCTTCATGGCTTATTTCATGGATTCATTCGTGTTCAAGTAAATGGAACGGGAAGAATCATCAAGATACCAGTTGATTGGTAAGGAGTTCTTTCAAGTTTACCGGTCTCTTCTGCGTGACAAAAAGGCGTTGCTGTTTTTTCTTCCTTTCTGAGCGAGTCAGGGTTTCGTTAATTTGTCCGGATTCGTGACCTTCTTTAATGATGATCAAGAAATTTTTGTTGAGATAACTACTTGCTAAGGGGAAGATTTTTTGGAAGGAAGAAAAAGAAGAAAACCAAAAGAACAAGACGCTGGTCGTCACGAGTTAGTAACAAACTTGTTCATGACGAAGCAACCAGCATTGAAAAGGGTTTCTTGTTCCGTGTTTAGTCTAGGGATGGTAAGCAGTGAAGGAAAGCAAGGCATTCGCGATGACACGGCAGTTTACCGATTGCTTCATGGCACTGCTACCCGTTTACTTCAGGAGGGAATTCCAGCGGCAGTCATTGGTAGAAAACTTTACGTGGCTAGCGACGTGTTGAGTGAAGATCTCATTGATGATGAACTTTTTCGCCTAGAAGCTGTCGTGAAACTTGATAGCGAGAATTCAGAATCACGACACGTTCTCAAGAAGATAGGAGAAAGTATCATCAAGATTCTCGCTAGAAGAAATGGCTTTCCCAATCAACAAGGAAAGAAACTTTATGCTTCAGTTCACGAGAAAAAAGGTGCCATTCACGTGCACGAAGCTTTTGAATTCGAGGTCTACATCACTCCAGACGGTCATCTCATCGTGGCGCTGGATTCAACAACACGGTGGACCTTGACTGTTCAAAGTTACATTGAACATCGGCGGGAAAACAGCGGTGATGATGAAAGCTTGATTGCAGAGGATCTAAAGGGCAGCAAGGTTTGGAGATTGGGATCCGATGGACGGTGGACAACAGCTGAAATCGTTGATGTTGAATGGATTGAGGTGCAGAACAAGGCCGTGGATGGAACTCCATTGCACGAATATTGGAACGAGCATTACAGCGAACTGTTAGAACGAGAAGGTCTGGTAGTCGATCCGGCAGATAAACCCATCTTGAAGTTGAAAGTAGGATCACTCGTGTTAGATTATCCAGCAAGCACGTGCAGGATTGATATTGACTTGCGTGAGTC
>JAJRXH010000030.1 GCA_024276395.1 archaeon | reverse complement strand
CACGCGCGGCGTGTCACCGACACTCACCACGATGAAGGCAATGAGCGTGCTCAGGATGCTCAAGCAGCAGCTTTTCGATGATCCTTCGATCAGTGGTCCCGAGTTACTAGCCCTTTCGTGCCTAGATGATGAACTAAAGGCCTTCATTCATCAGTGGTTCGAACAACAAGCCTTGATTATGGGATTATCCCGATCCATTAGTAGGATGCAATCGACGGCGAGAATTCAGAATGCGCTTCGACTCCTATCACTATCTTGTTCAGAACTTCTTGAAAGTGATCGATTACAAGAAGTGTTCTCGATGAAATTGCTGGAATTACAAGGGCTTTCTTGATCATCAAGAATGAAGATGACCATTGATATCCTCTTGATACGAGACAAAATGATTCTAAAATTGGAAAAAAACTTTCAAATCCAGTAATATATCAACCACTACCATACTTGTCTTTCCCATAACAACGAGAGATTTTTTTTCCATCAACATCCTATAATGAACGAATTTTTTCCTAGTTAGCGGACAAAACAAAGTATGCGATCCTTTCCATCAGATATATGCTCACAAAATGCAACATGATATTACCATAAATCAAACATTCGCCTCAAAGTTTCAAGAAAAGTCTTCCTACTCTTTCTTAAGCTTTTTGCACCCATACCCATGAAGACAGTTGAAGACCGAAATAAACAAATCAATAAAGATCAGAATAAAATCATCGTATTTTCCCCTCGAGAGTTATTCAGTCATCCCTATACTTTAAAGCACCATTAAAAACGAATGAATTTTATTTAAATAAATCAAGGAATCAAGGACAAGTGAATAACACTCTTTCCCCTCTTGACGATCGATAGAAACTCTGTACAAGGAAGGGCATTCTTCAACAGAAAGTGACGATTCATCGTAAATTAATCTCCAAAAATGTCTACGATGAAGAATGTCCTCATGATGTGAAATGGCAAATGGGCAAACGGGAATGAAAAAAATAATCCAACAAGGCAATTTCAAAGCGGTAGAATGTTTTTACTACAACTGGCAAAACAAGGAATTATTCCGTCGCATAATATTCTCAGTAAGCTTATTCCATAACCATTCACTACCAGACTTTATTCATGAATCAGTCGCAAGTGAACGTGGTCCGTTGTTCCATGAGGTGATTCAAGCTAGAATTGCAGAACTAAAATCATAATGACGAGAAGATGGAATGATTTCCGTGAAAGGCAATGAAAAACCAATACTTTGGAGACATCCATGATCTTTTCAAGTACGACCTCGTCATTGAAATTCTCACCAAAAGCAAGGCCTCCAAGTTCACTTTCATCCCCATGTTAACACCAAATGAAAATAACAAGGAAGGAAATAGGACTAAATATACCAAGAACCGGGCTGGCCATGGACGTGAGAATCTGAGGCGGTTCCTAGAACGTTGTATTAGAGAGAATCGCCGTAACGTATTAGAACTTCGCAAGTATTTTACCTTGCATCCCTTAATGAACCAGTTGGGAGAGCAAGTAAAATTATATATCCATCATGCTGACAAAGAGAATCCTTTTTTTACCCATGAAAGCCGATCTGCATATTTCAATTCCATCCCTTTAGGTTGGCTATATGATGCCGTGATTCTCGTAGATCCTGATGTGGGAATCGTGGTCAAGTCTGCCACCACCAGAACCTTGCACAAGTACGTGACTTATGAAGAGATCAAGAATCTCATCAGGCGAATGAACTCGAATTCCATTCTTCTTGTCATCTCTCAGTACATTCACCGTGTCACCCGCAAACGATACTACCAAAGGAGTCTTAATGAAGTCAAGGCCCTCTTTCTCAAACTCCGTTGGCCCAGGCAAGAGGCCTGAAAAAAAGAGGAGCGATCCATCACGACCGATCTTTTAGGGTCAAGGAATCAACGTCTGCTT
>JAJRXH010000456.1 GCA_024276395.1 archaeon | reverse complement strand
CATCTGCAGATGCGGTCACGTATCCTTTCTTGAGGGCGATTTTTCCAGTGGGAAGATCATGATGCACGTGCAAAGCAAGGGCCGCTGTCACGTGAGGGGTTTCTAATACCCCATCTTTGATCATCGGTAAGGCACCACCGGAGCTCTCTTCCGCTGGTTGGAAGGCAAACTTGATGGTTCCATTAAGGTAATCTCTCAATGAAGTCAAGATGGAGGCAACGCCAAGTAAAACTGCCGTGTGAGCATCATGACCACATGCATGCATCTTTCCGGGTATTCTTGATTTGAAAGGAAGATTCGTCTTCTCTTGCAAGGGAAGTGCATCCATATCGGCACGGAGTAATAGTGTCTTGTCAGAATCATTCCTAATACCCTCTAGCACGGCAACGACGCCTGTCCGGCCAACACCTTTTTGTACTTTCAGGCCTAATTCTTCGAGGAATTCGGCGACCAATGCACTTGTCCGGACTTCTTCGAACCCAAGTTCTGGATGTTGATGGATTTCTCTTCTCACTCTGATTACTGTTGGAAGAATCGCCTTAATTTGTTTTTTGAGATCTTTTTTGATGCTATCGAGTTCTTTCATCATTCATCCCGATTTTCTTGGTTCACGTGATAGCATTACTTGAGGATGCGAGTGGAACGTGTGTTTTCATCACACATCAATGAAAATTGAATAATCATATCATACTTACTTCACGCGGTAAACATCCAGAAATTGACCATGTAGTGACGTGGTCTTGTTGCCTTCCCATTTGTCAACAAGGAAAAAGTCTTTAAAAATCATATCGGGGGATATTCTTTAATGATGCCTCAATCTTTCTCCATAAAGGCGATTCTCTTGCCTTTATCGACGAGAAGATACTTGCTGCCACCTAGTTGTTAAATATGAAAAAAATCCAGTTATATCTCGAATTTCTTTTTTTCTCGTGATGAAAACTCAAGAAAAAAATAGATTTTAAATCCCAAAAAAATGTTTCAAGAAAATTTCAGAGCATTTCTGGTTCTTACAACTTTATGGAGACCATCTCTCATGGAAGACTAAATCTTAGAATGATGGCAAGGATGCTGAGAACGATTGTAAACACGGTGATCATCAAAGAAGTCCACTTGAAGTTACGGTCAATTGATCGTTGAAGCGTCTCGAATCGTTGGTTTTGCGCCTCGAATCGTTGGTTCATTTCTTTTTGAAGCGTCTCGAATCGTTGGTTTTGCGCCTCGAATCGTTGGTTCATTAACTGGATCAATGATTGATGTCGTTCATCCAACAATCTAATGAAAGCTTGAAATTCATTTCTCGTCACCAGTTCCTCGGGACTGTAGAAACGCCCTCGAAGGGGCGCGAGCTCGTCCATGAGAACCTCCCGTATCACCTCGCGTAATTGTCTTTCTGTCATTGAGGAAATCTTCTGGTTAAGATTCTTGCTCATCATGCAATCCCATTGTACCATTGTTTTTACATCTTTATAAACTTCCTCATTTTCTTGGTCATGAAAGGATATCTTGAGGGTGGTCTCTCGTCTAATGTTTCATCTTGAGTTTCTAGTAGTTAATCTTTCTTGTTGGATTACCTTTGATGAAAACAAACAATGACCAGTGAATGAAATGGTTGTTACTCTTGATGATCAAGATCTTGGACAAGTAGGTTGTGGCTTATCAGCCAAGGAGCTTGATTTTTTTATTTTTTTGCGTCAAAAAAGAGAGCCACTCAGTTATCTCCGTCATTCGAAAAGAACCATTAAAAACACGCGCGATGGTTAAATACATTGAAGAGTTATTCAGTTCTCCCCGTCATTTAAAAGATGTTTTTAAAAACCAACTCGTTCCTTTAAAAACTCTAAGGAGAAGTGAATAACTCTCTTGTAAGTGTTTTTTGTCGGCAGACACAAATTTATTGGTCTCGTTCCCACAGTGGGGATACAAGATTGCGAATTCGATCGTGATCTTTAAAAGGTTGGGGAACACTTGTTGTAATCGGGGCATTTCCGCGAGGTCAATGGAAATCGTCGTGATTTCCATCGGCGAGATCACCTCATCTTGTGGAAATGCCCCCTCTTTTTTATCGGTCACCTTTGGCGAACCCTCACGTCATCGTGCACGAGGGATTTCTGAATAACTCTCCTTATCCCATGATGATAGGAGTCTAGATCATTTTTTTAGAATCCATCACGTCATCTGCTATTACAGGCATCACGTTTCTAATTCCCAGGTTTTCTAAATAATCTTTTAGTTCTATGAGGTGATGTTCATCAAACACGACGATCACGCCTTGTCGACAATATGTTGCAAGATAAAAAGCACTTCCCAACACGTGTTCCCAGCGACTATCTCTCCGAGAAGAGATGTTGTACTCGATCTCAAACCCAAAAACAGGGAATAGCCCATCATCGTGCCAATTGGGAACACGAAGGTTTGCTTGATAATCGTCATCCAACTCGCCAAGAATGTTCAAGAACGTTGGTTCTTCATCTGGAAGCGGAATCCCCCACACCATGCTTATTCTCGGAATGGAAAACCATTGATTGGGCCTATTCACGGACTTATCCAGCTCTTGAAGGCTGTAGGTGATTTTTTTACCAAACATTCTTTCAAAATATTCATCATTTCCTTGACCGTGGGACAATTTATCATGAATTTGTTTCAAAATGTCGTACTGACCTTTCAAGACAGGAGGACGATATTCTTCACAAACTATAAATCCAAAATGACTTCCTAACAAGCGTAATGCTTCCCTCACTTCTTCAACGTCTTGATTTCTGATGGGATTTCTACGCGTGCAGCTTTCTGATTGAAAGTTCGGTGGTGGATATTGTTGCTTCGTGATTCTCCTCATTACCCGCTGATGGAGGTCATTAACCTGAGGTAAATCTAAAACGACTGCTTGCACGGGTCTTGAAAGAAAGTGAAAGCTCCGAATGACCTTTTTGGCTCTATCATACAGGTTTGCCGCCTCACCTCCTCTGGGGACGTTATTCACCACCACGAGCAGCCTTTGAACATTTATGGCAAAAACCGTCTTGAACACGTTAGCAAGCTGCATTTTTGTCGTTGGATCTCTTAGTTCCTCAATGAGAGCCCAAACTGGAATT
>JAJRXH010000455.1 GCA_024276395.1 archaeon | reverse complement strand
ATTTTTCTGAATTTATTTTTACAATGAGGTCATCCTTGTAGGGATGTTGTTCTGTTGAACTCATGAGTAAGAGGTATACGTGAGGAAGAATTACATTAGCAGTCTTGATGATGACGGTTTCCACGGCACTCTTGCTAGGTTTTGCGCATTCAAATGTTAAATCAGCCGTGGCAAACTCATTTTCATACATCACGACATATTGATGAATGAATTCTTCCCACAATTTCATGTCATCAACGTTTTCGGAAAGAAAATTTTGTACATCCATCAAGTATCGCAACACCCCATACGAGAGCACGTTAGCTGGAGTATCCTTTCCCTCCCTGAAACGGGATAAGAGAGAATCCAATGATTCCATTGCTTCCTTGGATGAAAATTCTTGCAAGAGTGTTTTAGGGAAGAGTTCTTCAAATTCAGATGCGGAATTTCTGTAAATATCGACGATGTTATCAATGAAACCCATTAAAAGGTTGTGAAACCCTCCCAAAAATACCATCTGTTGGAAGATTTCTTTTTTAGGGTGTCGAGTTTGTCCTAAGTATAATCGTTGCTGATACCACGAACCGAAGCCAGCATCTTGGGGGTGAATGAGGTTCATATACTTGATGATGGGTTGATAATCTGGTATTCTTGCCATTTTCACTAGAATGGAATTAAATCCAACTTTCGTGAGTTTTTGAGTAAAACGATGGTATCTTGTTTCGTCATGAAGAGTCACCTCTAGTGACTGGAGGGTATCCTTGACTTGTAGCAAGTATGATTCATATGCCTCCAAGAGAGTTGGATTCATGTTTTTGACCTCAAAAAACTCTTTCTGCCTGATTTTTGTAGAAATTTCTGATGATTTTTACGCCATTATATAGTTGAAAGAAAAAGAACACTGGAATTAATCCCACGACAATGTATTTTAGGGGTGTTGGCAAGGGTAATACCTTGAATAGTTCCACGGCTGCAAAAAAGATCCAATTGACATAAAATATCAAGCCAAGTGTTAGAAACACCATGCTAATCAGTGAATAAACCCAGAAAACAAGTGACAAATCTTGAATTTTTCTGGTCAACAGCGTCTTGATCATCTTGGTTCTTAGGTTAGGGTGTTTTAGTAGAGTTGAAAAGACAAAGTATCCATCTGATGGTAGAAAGGGAATCAAGTTAATGATGACTAGGAAGAGATTGACGAGGACGATTTTCCAGAGTAATGCTACTAAAAAATTTGCATTCATGTTCGTTAAGTTTGCAAGAAGGATCATGTTAAAGCTTAGGGAGGCTAACAAGAGGTTCACGTAAATGCCGCTTAACCAAAAATGCATTCTTCTTGATTCTTCCAGTAGGTAAACGTGTCTCGCATCTACTTTCAACATTGGTAGCATTGATCCATAAAATGAAAAAGAAATGCCTTTTGACTCTAAGTTCAAGTGTCGTGCCATTATGTAATGTCCTAATTCATGTAATAGCGAAGATAATAAAGTGAATGCCTGAGCAAGAACAAATCCCAAAAAGAATGAATCTTGGAAGCCAAAGATGTACGACATGCTCACGTAGCGGAAATGTTGATTTCTGCTTGTCATCACGAGTAACCATATCCAGCCCAGCACGGAAACTAATACTGACGTGATCGTCACGAGTTTCCAAGCACGCCAATACTTGTTAATGATCTTTTCAAGAGGCCAAAGAAGTTTGGAGGGGTTGATGGTAATGATATTCTTTAACAAGTCAGCCTCGCTAAAACTTCTGCCATATTGAGGAGTATTTGCGATTAATCCAGCCTTCAGCAACTTTTGATACAGTCCATTCACATCCACGTTCACGTGATGGTGAGTTAGCATTAAATCCTTAACTTCTTTTAACGTGTAAGTACCATCAAAATATTGTAAGATGATTGTAACAATATCCACTTTAGATTCTGGAATGATGACGTACTTGTCTACATCCTTGTCACCAATGAGCCAGAGGTCTCCTCGTTTCTTTCTTGACAGAAATTTCTTAATCACGACATTTTTCCCGATGAGTGGACGAATTGTTTCTTCTGTACTTGCTGTAATCACGTTCGATTCGGCCATCTCAATTACCTTCATTCATTTATCTAATGAACAGGCATGTATCTCGAAATGATTGGGGTTGTTGGGACTAATTAGTTCCAAGTCGATTTAGATGCTGAATGATAGAGAATCTTGCTTACATGATCAATGAACTCAATT
>JAJRXH010000454.1 GCA_024276395.1 archaeon | reverse complement strand
GGATTGCTATTTGCCAACGAAACAATCGTGATCGAAAACGAAAGTAAAACCATCTCATTATGGATTGTACAACCCGTGAGAAGAGAAATCATCTTCATTACTCGTAGCCTCATCCTCACCTCCATTCTCTTCATCGAAGGTATCATATTCAGCACCACTGCTTGGTCACTCATCATCTTCAAGTCCAACATTCTTGGCAACATCAATAATGCCAGTGATTTTAGCCAGTTATTCAATCTTTCAGAACCCTTACTCAAGGCGTGGCTTTGGTATCTGCTTCTCACCACATTTTATGGATATTTATTCATCCTGCTAGCACTGATCACACCTAATAACTTTTTATTGATCGGTTTTCTAGTAGGATTTGGAGAAACTTTCGTATTAAACACCCTGTTACTTCCAACGACAACCAGTGGCACTAGCTTGTCACCTTCCCTCCACTTCATCAACATTCTAAATTCTCTCATCAACCCGAATTATAACACCTATATTTCATTAGACTTCTCTTTATTCTACATTGTCTTACTAATTGTAATTGAAGTGATTGTTTTGCTGTATCTAGTAAGCCAAAGAGAATTCAATTAAGCCTAAAAAATTCCATCAAGTTATAAATCACACACGTCGAGAAACAAAAAATAAAGGAGATCTCGATGCAAATCAAAGCAATAGAAACATTAGCTAATTTAGTCGAATCCAGCCAACTTAATAGGAAAAAACACTGGAAAATTTACCAAAACGCACTCAAAAAAGCGAGAAAAGAAAACGAACTCACTAAAGAACAAATTAAAATTCTCTCAATGGTTGACAAAATATTTTTCGAACATTGGAAAGTGGTAAAGATTCCCATTCGAATCGGAACGACGGTTCTACTTGTCATCAGTCTCCTCATTGAATTACTATATATAGGAACCATCATAGGCGCTTTACCTATCCTTAATGCTATTAACAACCAAGAAAACAGATTAATTTTTGGCTTAGTTACATACATAATGGCTAGTGGAATTGTTTATTATACTTCCCACGCCCTACTTCACTATCTTATTGGGAGACCATTAGGAATCAAGTTTCAAAGTTATTTCATTTTTAGAGCAGGATTTAGACGAGTGTACCTATTTAAGAAAGTACCTCCTTTCAATTGGTTCTCAAAATTACCCATCTGGCTAGGCATCAAGTATGATTTGGCGACCTTTCTCAGGGCTAACAAGTGGAAGCGAACAATGATGTTAATCTCAGCCCCAATAATATCCAACTTTCTGTTCATTTTTAACTACTTAATACTCATTACCTTTAAACCTTGGAATACGCTACCAATCTTCATTTTATTGATCATTTTACTGTTCTATGTAGGCAGTCTTGCTCTCAGTTATTTCCGATACGGTGATTTATGGAAAGCCCGACAAGATTATTAAATTCTTCCAAAAAAAGGATGAGGAATGATGAACATGGAAACTTACACGACAACTGTTGTAATGACCACCCCTTCTCAAAATGTAACGAAACATTACCAAGAACTACCACCCTTATTACACGAACAAGTGGTAAACAGCGATGAAATGAAATGTCGT
>JAJRXH010000453.1 GCA_024276395.1 archaeon | reverse complement strand
TTTACGAGGTAATTGATAATGGCAGACTTGCAAGTAGAAGATATCAAGGTTGGTGATGGCGACATCGCCGAACCTGGAAAGAAAGTTACCGTTCATTATACGGGATGGCTCGCGAGTGGCAAAAAATTTGATAGTTCCAAGGATCGGGGACAACCCTTCACGTTTACTGTAGGTGTTGGCCAAGTCATCAAGGGATGGGATGAAGGTGTCAAGGGAATGCGAGTCGGCGGTGTCCGCAAGCTTACCATCCCTCCGGAAATGGGATATGGTTCACGTGGTGCTGGTGGTGTGATTCCTCCTAATGCTACTTTGGTTTTTGAGATAGAACTCCTCGACGTGAAATGAGAATAATAGTGAAACGCTAGTTTTTCTCATCACTGGTTATCTGGCCTTTTTAGTTAGAATTATCCGGATGACGCAAACAGTTCGATCGAATTGCATTTAAAAAATGAAAATACCAAGAAAAAATGATGATTGCTTGATCATCAAGACGAATTAATGCAACATCCTGTCGGAAGTGACTTTTTTCACGATCTTATACATAAAACTCCATTAGATTTCTCTTGTCTTCTTTTTTCTTTTTCTATCTATCATCATTCTTCTGTGTTGTCGATCACGTCATCACGTCGGTGATGCGTGGCTTTCAAGCATCGGCATCGCGTCATCCGTGAGGTCATGGTTTCTCCACGAGAGTCGAGGATAAAACACGAGTCCTCGTGGGATTATCGTGGTCACGGGTGGCTTCTCTTTTTCATCCATTCTTCCACTAATGATGCTAATGAAAGTTTGATGGCATCATTCCGCTCTGAAAAATAAGAACAATCCCAGTTTTACGGACAGCTCTCATTTGTAACGGGTCGTGTTTGGATATTTGTATTCATCATCGTCGTTAAAGAGGAATTTTTTCAGTCAACACGTGATGAATGCTGTCGGTGTGGATGGTCAATCACGTATTCTCTCGATTTTCATGGGCAAAGTTGATACCTCTATTCCGACAACATTTAGGTTTTGGCCTCTAGAGAACAAGTCCGGATATTAGGATGGTGATGAGTGAGGTGATGGTCATCACTAGGGCGATTCTAAAACGATGTGAGAACATGTTCGTATATGAACGTTAATATGAGGTCATTAGTCTCTTCATAAAAAATCATTGAGGTTTTCTTCATAAAAACGGATTTAATAAAAAAGTAAGAGGTCATTCTGTCAGTTTTACTACTTCAATGCGCGACGTCGCGCGCGGTACCGTATTTTCAATATCCGAGCAGATTCTCCACTACCTTGAAGAGCAATGAGGTTCTACTTCACTTACCGCGCAAGACGATGAAGTGAAAAGACACCTACGAAGGGGTCTTCTCTAATATCTCGCTTGTTCGTGATAATGTTAAACTTGAGTCTTTAAAAAGATGATTAAATAATTGCCTGGCTACTAAGACAAAATTCTGTTTTTGATGATACGATTCTGTTGGATTGAGCATTGATGAGAACACGAGGAAAACTTGCGTCGAAATGCAGCACTTGTTGGTATCATCTTTAGGCCTTGTAATCAAGAGTTAATAACAAGTTCTCGCTGGAAAGAGTTTTATTCATGATAAATGATGGAAGGATATGGTCGTCGACGATTTTGGTTTCATGTTGATTGTACGACCTTTCTAAGTCATCGTGCTGGCCAATGAAGGATATTTTCAATTGATTTTGAATTACATTGGGTGAATCGTGCTTCTGAAATGTTGTCCATCGTAAATTTAGGGGTTTTCAGTACTGAGGAGATCTGCGAGAGTTATTCAGTTATCCCCGTCATTTAAAAGATGTTTTTATAAACCAACTCGTTCCTTTAAATACTCCAAGGTGAAGTGAATAACTCCCAGATCTGCTGGTAAAGATCATGGCAAAAGTCATTCATTACGTC